>JAGWUG010000291.1 GCA_028868555.1 Actinomycetales bacterium
GCTCGCGGTCTGGTCGGTTAGGCTTAAAACTCCGCTTTTCATCCTGCTAGGAGCCCTTCGTGTTCGGTAATCTGTCCGATCGTCTCGCGCAAACATTCAAGAACCTGCGCACCAAGGGCAAGCTGACCCCTGCGGACATCGACACCACCCTGCGCGAGATTCGCCGCGCCCTGCTCGAGGCCGATGTTGCGCTCGAGGTAGTCAAGACTTTTGTGGCCGCGGTTCGCGAGCGTGCCCTCGGAGACGAGGTAAACCAGGCGCTAAACCCAGCCCAGCAGATCGTTCAGATTGTCAACGAGGAGCTCATCGCCATCCTCGGTGGCGAGCAGCGTCGTTTGCAGTTTGCCAAGAACCCGCCAACCGTGATCATGCTGGCAGGTCTGCAGGGTAGCGGTAAGACCACTCTCGCCGGCAAGCTGGCCAACTGGCTCAAGACTCAGAACCAGACTCCTCTGCTGGTGGCGGCAGACCTTCAGCGTCCAAACGCCGTGAACCAGCTTCAGGTGCTGGGCGAGCGCGTTGGTGTTCCAGTATTCGCTCCTGAGCCTGGTAACGGCATCGGTGACCCAATCAAGGTCGCCAAGGATGCCATTGCTTACGCCACCAAGCAGCAGTTCACCATGGTGATTGTTGACACCGCCGGCCGCCTCGGCATCGATGAAGAGATGATGCAGCAGGCCCGCGAGATTCGCGACGCAGTGACTCCGGACGAGGTTCTGTTCGTCATCGATTCGATGATTGGTCAGGACGCCGTAAACGTTGCCAAGGCCTTCGAAGACGGCGTTGGAATCACCGGTGTGGTCCTCACCAAACTTGACGGTGACGCCCGCGGTGGTGCCGCGCTATCCGTGGCATCGGTGACCGGCAAGCCAATCATCTTCTCCTCAACCGGTGAAGGCATCGATGCTTTTGAGCCGTTCTATCCGGACCGTATGGCGAGCCGCATCCTGGACATGGGTGACGTGCTGTCGCTCATTGAGCAGGCCCAGCGAGCATTTGACGCCGATGAGGCCAAGGCCATGGCAGAGCAGCTGGCTAAGGGCCAGTTCACCCTCGAGGACTTCATGGAGCAGATGCAGCAGCTGCGCAAGATGGGCTCGATGAAGGCAATGCTGGCACTGATGCCAGGTGCGGCACAGATGCGCGAGCAGCTGGACAACTTCGACGAGCGCGAGATAGACCGAACCGAGGCCATCATCCGCTCCATGACCCCGAGCGAGCGCCGCGACCCTAAGATTCTCAACGGCTCCCGCCGCCTGCGCATAGCGAAGGGTTCGGGAATGACCGTCACCGATGTGAACTCGCTGGTGAACCGCTTTGAGCAGGCCGCCAAGATGATGAAGCAGGTTTCCAAGGGCGGAATGCCGCAGGGCATGCCCGGAATGCCGGCCGGTATGGGCGGCATGGGAATGGGCTTTGGCGGCGGAAAAGGCAAGGCCAAGGGCAAGGACAAGAAGAAGGGTTCCAAGAGCGGAAACCCTGCAAAGCGAGCAGCCGACGAAGCCGCACGCCTGAATGGAACCAAGCCCACCGATGGATCTGCCGGAAACGGCTCCGCATTCGGGCTATAAAGTAGCCTTTTCGCCAAAATTCTGGCAAAATAAGACGGTATCTTTGTGCCCGACCCTCTATCGGTGCAGCAGATGACCCCAGAGCTTGCTATCGAGTGTGCCCCCACGCTCACGGTAGAACGTTCGCCCCAATAAA
>JAGWUG010000292.1 GCA_028868555.1 Actinomycetales bacterium
TTCGGTTCAGGCTCGCTTCCTCGACTTGCTGCTCGAGCTGCAGGACCAGCTGAAGTTTGCCTGTCTGTTCATCAGCCACGACCTCGCGGTGGTGGACATTCTGTCGCACCGCATCGCGGTTATGCAGAACGGTGAACTGGTGGAGCAGGGCATGCGAGACCAGATTCTCAAGAACCCACAGCACCCTTACACCCAGCGTCTGATCTCGGCAGTTCCAGTGCCAGACCCTGCGCTGCAGAAGGCAAAGCGCGAGGCTTCGCGCGCCTAAGCAAACCCGCATTTCCTGAGGCCGGTGTCACCCTGAGTGGGGGCACCGGCCTCAGGCATCTGGGGTAACCTTAAAGTCACTTTTTGGTTGGAGAACGGTGAAGAGAACCCTCGGATTTGCGGCTCTAGTGGCCATGCTCGCTGCCTCCATTGCGGGCTGCGCTTCGCTCGGTGGGCAGGCAAAACTAACACCGGGCAGCAGCCTGGTAATTGGCGAGGCTGGAACCTTCACCTCCATAAACCCTGGTGTTTACGCGCCACCCGCAACCCAGCAGGCGCTTGCCGACCTAGCTGTTTTGACCCGCCCTGCATTCTTTACCCACGATGCCTCCGGCGCACTGGTTGAGAACACCGACTTCGGCTCGGTGTCGCGTGCCTCAGACAACACCGTCACATATGAGCTGACAGGCAAGGCCAAGTGGAGCGATGGAGTTCCGGTTGACGCAGCCGACCTGGTCCTGAGCTGGCTGGCTGCAACCGACAAGCAGCAGCCTGGATTCGCTAGCCAGCTGGGGCAGACCTCGCTCGCTCTCGCCGACAAGCTCACCCTGCTACCAAACGGCGTGAAACTCCACTTCACCCAACCGGTTCCGGACTGGAAGACCGCCCTTCCTGTCACCATGCCCGCTCACCTTTTGGGCAAGTTGGCCCAGCCAAACTCCAATCTCACCGATGCCGCCGCCGAAAAGTTCATTACCGATCGCATCGGGGGAGACGGCACTTCGTCCCAGTTCCAGGCCCTAACCGCGGCCTACACCACCGCCTTCAATCCGGTGGCCGATGGCAGCAACGGCAAGCTGGAATCCAGCCTGCTGGCCAGCGCTGGCGCCTATGAAATCGTTTCCGCCACTGCGGCATCGGTGGTTTTGAAGGCCAACCCGGACTTTGCCGCTGGCCCAGCCGCGACCGTGGAAAAGCTAACCCTAAATGGCTATGCCTCCCAGGGCGATCTGGTTCAGGCGCTGGCTGCCAAGCAGGTTGACCTGGCGGCGCCGCAGGCATCAACCATGTATTCGCTAACCCAGGTGGAGCAACAGGCAAAATCGGGCGGACTGCACGCCCAGCTGGGTGACTCAGGCCAGAACGAGATTGCGCTTCTCAACTACGGCGCAGGCTCTGCATTCAACTCCGACACCTGGAAGGGCGACGCCAAGCAGGTTTTGGCAGCCCGACTCGGCATGTTCAAGTTCATGCCGCGCGCAGGCATCTGGACCGTGCTGGCGGGTACACCTGGCATTGGCAAAACCAACTCGCTGGTGGTTTCCAACGCCGACGGTAACTACCAGGCCACCACCAACCAGAACGGAACTTCGACCTTCGCGTTCCAGAATGCCGAGTCTTCGGCCGAGGGTTGGCAGGCAGCCGGATTCGGACGCACCATTCCGCTGCGAGTGCTCTTCGACGCGAATTCTGCCCGCGGTCAGTTGGAATTCA
>JAGWUG010000024.1 GCA_028868555.1 Actinomycetales bacterium
GGCAAAACCTGAACCGGGTCTAGACCCAGGCCGCGCAAAAGGGCATCGGTGTTGGCGGCAACCTGCTTGGTGATTTCTTGGAGGCCGTGCTCAACGATGAGCGCACCCACCCGAATACCTGCACGCGGGCCCTCAAAACCGGTAGCCGCGGCCAGCGCCAGCGAATCTGCTCCGCCGCTGCAGGCAACCAGCACCAAATCTCCGGCAACCACGTCAGCCTGGGCCAGCGCTTCGCGCACCGCACGGCGCACGTCGGCCATCGGTGGGGTCAAGCGGGGGCGTTCTGGCATTGGGTAACCTTATTTCAAGAGATTTGTCTCTTCCACAAGCCTAAATAGGAGCACCCATGCCTTACGACGCCATTATTGAAATCCCTAAGGGCAGCCGCAACAAGTACGAGATCGACCACGTAACCGGTCGCGTCTGGCTGGACCGCGTTCTCTTCACCCCGTTTGTCTACCCGCTGGACTACGGCTACTTTGACAACACCTTGGGTGGCGACGGCGACCCACTAGACGCATTGGTTCTGCTTGAGTTCCCGGTTTACCCAGGCGTTGGCGTGAAGGTTCGTCCGGTTGGCTACCTGAGCATGGAAGACGACGGCGGCATCGACGAGAAGGTTGTCTGCGTCCCTGCTAAGGACCGTCGCTGGGACCACATTCAGGACATCACCGATGTGCCACAGCAGACCCGCGACGAGCTGGTTCACTTCTTCAGCCGCTACAAGGACCTGGAGCCAGGCAAGTGGGTAAAGGTTGGCGACTGGGCCGGCAAGGATGCAGCTGAGAAGCTGATTGCCGAGGCTCAGGAGCGCTTCAAGAACGAAGAGCACTAAGCCGGGTTTTTAGACCCGAAAGTTTCAAAACGAAACCCCAGTCACTGCGACTGGGGTTTCGTGTTTAAGAGTTGTGCTTAGTGGCCTGCTGCCTAGGCGGTTGGGCGGCCGGCGTATGGGAAGAGCTCGCCGTAGCGAAGCGGAACAATACGCACGGTGCGGGCTGGGTTTGGAGCCTCCAGCATCATGCCGCCACCCAGGTAGATGACCACGTGGTACTTGTCGCCATCAAACGGGGTTCCAGCCAGGGTGTACCACATTAGGTCGCCGGGCTGGGCTTCCTTGACCGGCACCAGCTTGCGGGCCATTGCCAGGGTGAGGAACTGGTTGGTGGCCGAGTGAGTTCCAATGTAAACACCGGCGGCGGCGTAGGCAGCCTTGGTGATTCCGGAACAGTCCCACACCGATGGACCCATGCCGCCGAGCACATAAGCCTCACCTAGGTGACCCTTGGCGAAGTTGATTGCGGTGTTCACGAGGTTCACGTTTGGAGCACCCACCGAATAGAGCTCTGGCGCATCCGGCTCTGAGGTGCCGGCATTCTGGCGGGCCTCGGCGGCCAGACCCTCAGCGCGCTGGCGCTCCAGGTCTGCGGTGGTGTTTTGCAACGATGCCAGTTGCGCGTAGAAAGTCTTATTGAGCGCGGCATCCTTGTTGGCCTGGGTTTGAACCACGTTGGCGGCGGCACTGGCATCGGCGAATTTGGCCTTTGCGTCTGCCGCCTTAACGGCTAGTTCGTTCTTGGCCACCTTCAACTGGTCGGTGAGGCTCTTGGCGTACTGCGCCTTCTCAACTGCGCGCTGATAGATGGTGTCGTTCTGCTGGGCTACTTTGTCCTGTGCTCCCAGCTTGTAGAGCAGACTGCTTGCCTTGCCCGGGTTGAGCATGAGGTTGAGGGTGGTTCCACCCGAACCGTCTCGGTACATCTGAGCGGCAATCTGGCCCAGCTCGTTCTTGGCGGTGTTTGCCTGCTTGGTGGCCTCATCAACCTGACTCTGCAGGGTCTTAACTTTGGCAGCTACCGCATCAACCGCGCCTTGCGCCTGGTTGAAAGCCTCGCCCTTGATTAGGGCAACCTTGCCGAGAGCTGCGGCTCGGGCGTTCTCTTCGGCAAGCACGGCCTGAAGTTTGGTGATCATCGCCTTCTTGGCGGCAACCTTCTTCTTGGCATTCTGAATGTCAGCCCACGATGGGTAGGTTGGGGCAGCCTGAGCAGGCGCAACCGCAAGCGAAGTGAACAACAGACCGAAGGCCGCTGCCGCACCAATTAGAACTCGAGCGCGAAAAGCCAAACTGCACCTCCAAAGCGCCTATCTCTATAAGGCTAACTGGTGACTATGCGAGGTTGCGTAACCTCGCCGAAGCCACTAGGCTTTTCTCTTGGTGCTATTAAGCTCCTGCTTTTTAGGCCCCATCGTTTAGAGGCCTAGGACGCCGCCCTTTCACGGCGGTAGCACGGGTTCGAATCCCGTTGGGGTCACTCTAAAAAGCAGGTTGCAAACACTTAATGGTCCTGTAGCGCAGTTGGTTAGCGCGCCGCCCTGTCACGGCGGAGGTCGCGGGTTCAAGTCCCGTCAGGATCGCAGTACATATTGCGGCAGCTTTGCCACCGATGCGAATCGGCTCAAGGCAGCAGCATGTTGCACAAGGCCCTGTAGCTCAGTTGGTAGAGCGAACGACTGAAAATCGTTAGGTCACCGGATCGACGCCGGTCGGGGCCACGAAGACTCGATACATCCTCCACGATGTGTCGGGTTTTTGCTTTAAGCGCTGCGGATAGGCTGGCTTCATGCTCGCCGTTGTTCTGGGAATAACCACCGCCCTGGTATACGGCTTCGCAGACTTCTTCGGCGCGGTCGCCTCGCGTCGCCACCGCCCGGTTCTCGTGGCCGGCCTAGCCGGTTGGGTTGGCCTCGCTGGTCTCCTCCTATGCACCGCCACCGGGCTTTTTCACGCCAACTACTCGCCCGCATCAATCCAATACGGACTTCTGGGCGGAGTTTTCTCGGCATTTGGCCTGGCCTGCCTCTATCAGGCGTTGGCCATCGGCCCCATCAGCATCCTCTCCCCTCTGGCAGCTGTCACCGGCGCTGTTGTTCCGGCGGCGTTCGGCGCCATAATCCTGGGAGAACGTTTCGGCTCCACCTCTTGGATCGCCATTGCGCTAGTTATGGTTGCCATCGTCCTGGTGGCCTACCACCCGGAGGGCCACTCGGCACCTCGCCCAACCACTCGCGGACTGCTCTACGGGCTGGGCGCGGGAGCGGGCATCGGTGGGGTTTTGGTAGTTCTGCACCTGGCCCCAGCCACCGATGGCGTGGCCGCCATTACCCTAATGCGCCTGGTAAACGCGGGCCTGCTTGGAGCGGTGCTGCTAGCCCAAACCTTAAGAAGGCGCTCGGGCATGCGCGACTTTGCTGACATAAGTGTCAGGATGTGGTTGACTATTTTTGCAACCGGCATTCTCGATGCCGCTGCCAACCTGCTTTTTGTCTATGCTTCGGGCCTGGGTAGCCTCACCGTGGTGAGCGTTCTAACGTCGCTCTATCCGCTGGGAACAATCCTGCTGGCTCGCATTGTTCTTAAGGAACGATTGGCAATCAATCAGGGTGTTGGCATTGCGCTGGCCCTGGGGGCGAGTGTGCTGCTGGCTTTCTAGCCGGCGCGGACAAACCCAAAGGCACCACAACTTAAACAAGGAGAAACAATGGCAAAGCTGCTCTTCAACCGCTGGGTTGGACTCGTCTTCATCTCCATGGGCATCTCGCTCGTAATCATTGACGGCACCATCGTCAACACCATCTTCCCAACCGTCATCAAGGCGCTGAACCTGACCTCAACCGAGGTGCAGTGGGTTCAAGAGTCCTATGTTCTGGTCTTTGCCTCGCTCCTCCTCATCTGGGGCTCGCTAGCCGACCGCTACGGCCGCCGCCTGCTACTCATCGTCGGTGTGCTCATCTTTATCGCCGCCTCGGTCTGGGCCGGATACTCGCAGGACGCCAACGCCATGATCCTCGCCCGCATCGTGCAGGGCATCGGTGGTTCCATGGTGCTGCCAACCACCCTCTCCCTCGTCAACGCCAACTTCCAAGGCCGCGAACGCGGCATCGCCTTTGCGGTCTGGGGTTCCACCATTGGTGGAATGGTGGCAATCGGGCCGGTAATCGGTGGCTGGTTGGCTACCGCATTCACCGATGGCTGGCGCCTCGCCTTCAACGTAAACGCACCAATCGGTCTGATCATCGTGATTGGTGTGCTGCTCTCGGTTCACGAATCCAAGGGCGAAAACAAGCACGACGGCATTGACATCGTTGGTGCTGTCATCTCTTTCATCATGTTTGGTTCGCTGGTCTTCGGTCTGATTGAGGGCCGCACCTACGGCTGGTGGAACGTGAACAAGCAGTTCGTGCTGGGTGACTTCAAGTGGGCTACCGATGGCGTGAGCGTCATTCCTTTCGCACTGGCAGTCAGCGTCGTCACCGGAGTTCTCTTCGTGCTCTGGGAGAGCGCCCGCGGCAAGCGCGGCAAGTCGGTTCTGCTCGACCTCAACCTCTTCAAGCTCGCCAGCTTCCGCAACGGTTCCATCGCGGCGCTCATCATCTCGATGGGTGAGTTCGGCGTGATCTTTGCCCTGCCGCTTTGGCTGCAGAACGTTGAGGGCCTGAACGCGGTTAGCTCCGGAATGGTCATCCTCTGGCTGGCCGGTGGAGCATTCGTGGCCTCGGGCGCCGCGGGTTCAATGAGCGGCAAGGTTTCGCCTGCCGCAGCGGTTCGCTTTGGTGTTCTGCTCGAGCTGGCAGGTGTGATTGCCACCGCGTTTGCAATCGGCGCCGACGCCGGCTGGGGCTGGGTTGCCCCAGGACTATTCGTTTACGGCGTTGGCGTTGGTTTCGCAACCGCTCAGCTGACCGGCGTAATCATGATTGACGTCAAGCCAGACCAGGCCGGCCAGGCCTCGGGTTCGCAGTCCACCGCCCGCCAGGTTGGTTCGGCCATGGGCATCGCGGTAATCGGTACCACCTTGTTCACCAGCACCGATGTAATTCTGCGCGGCAAACTGGACGCCCTAAACCTGGATTCGCGATTCTTCTCGGCAGACGCCAAGCAGGGCATCAGCAACGCGGTGGTTGACTCCGCCGGTGGTGCCATTCCTGGTTTGAAGTCGGGTCTGATTGCGCAGTCGCACGGCATGCTGCCGGCTTCAACTGCGGCTCAGATTCAGCAGGCCGCCGGAACCGCCTTCAGCGAGGGTGCCCGCTGGGCTGCCCTGTCTGCGGCAATCTTCCTGTTTATCGGTCTGCTGAGTACCCTCAGGCTAGGTTCGAAGCTGCATAGTGAAGGATCCCACGCCGAATAAATTCGGCTAGGCCTTCGCCAAAGCTCTCGTAGGTTGCCTTAAACCGCTCGTCGTCCACGTACATCTGTCCCAGGGCAATGTAGGCGGTGATGTCTGGCGTCCAGAAGTTGCAGATCCAGCGGTAGTGATTGGCAATCTGCTCTTGAACGGCTTCGGAGTGCGGCTCTGCGCCATCCAGCATCAGGGCGGTTAAAGCAACCGCAATCAGTCCGTGCTGAGCAAAGATCTCGCGCTGCTCGGCCAGGCTGAGCTTGGCCATGCGCTGCTGGCTCTCGGCAAAGGTGTCGGGCCAGCGCTGCTCGGCCTCGTAGCCGTAAGGGTAGTTTTCCAGTTCTGCGGAAGTCATTGAATAACGCTAACGCCAGTTGAACCTGAAGCAAAAGCACCGCCAACTACAACAAACCCGAATTAACAAAGTTTTCTCAGGAGTAAAGTTTCTCCTTGTGAATGATTCGCTCATCCCTAAGCGGTTCCTGCTCGGCAAGAAGCTATCCAACGAGAACTTGGAAGGTCAGCTTCTTCCCAAGTTCATCGCACTCCCGGTCTTCTCCAGTGACCCGCTGAGTTCCGTGGCCTACGGTCCGCAGGAGCTCCTCATGATCCTTACCCTCGGTGGAGTTTCGTTCCTGGCCTTCGCGCCGGGCATCGCCGCCGTGGTTGTGCTGCTGCTCACCGTGATTGTGCTCAGCTACCGCAAGATTGTGGAGGCTTACCCGGGTGGTGGTGGCGACTACGAGGTGGCCAAGACCAACCTCGGTGACCGAGCTGCACTTATCGTGGCCAGCGCGCTGCTGCTGGACTACGTAATGACCGTGGCCGTATCGGTTGCATCCGGTACCGACAACCTAATCTCGGCATTCCCTCAATTGGCCGCCTTCCGAGTGGAAATTGCCGTCGCCTTCATCCTGCTGCTGACCGCAGTAAACCTCCGTGGAGTGAAGGAATCGGGCGTGGCCTTCGCCATCCCCACCTACCTCTTCATTGGCTCAGTGCTTCTGATGATCGGTACCGGTGTGGTTCGTCTTGCCATGGGTCACCAGCTGGTTTCGCCTTCGGCACACTTCCAGGTGCACGTCTATACGGCGGACCTCCAGAACGCCACCCAGGCGGCCTTCATTCTGCTGCTGCTCCGCGCCTTCGCTTCCGGCTGTTCCGCGCTGACCGGTATCGAGGCCATCGCCAACGGTGTACCTGCCTTCCGCGCCCCAAAGATTCGCAACGCTCAGGTGACCATGGTGCTCATGGGTGCCACCGCTATCGTCATGTTCATCGGTGTAACTGCTCTGGCCATCTACTCCAACGTGCACTACTCCGAGGACCCGGCTCAGGGACTCATCGGTTGGCACGGAAGCGGGCCGCAGCTGACCGTAATGGCACAGATTGCCTATGCGGTCTTCGGCAATAACAGCTTCATGTTTTATGTGATTCAGGCCGGAACCGCGGCGGTTCTGCTGCTGGCAGCCAACACCGCTTTCAATGGCTTCCCGCTGCTGTCATCGGTGCTGGCCAAGGATGGCTTTGCCCCGAAGGCACTGCTCACCCGAGGCGACCGACTGGTTTACTCCAACGGAATGTTCTCCTTGATGGGTGCCGCACTGGTGCTCATGGTGGTCTACCAGGCATCGGTGACCGGACTGATTCAGCTCTACATCATCGGTGTATTCACCAGCTTCACCGTTGGCCAGATTGGCATGCTCAAGCACTGGCGCCGCGGCAAGGCAGACGGCAGCATCACCGTCAAGAACGCCAACAGCGGTCTGTTCATCAACGGCCTGGGTGCCACTCTCACCAGCATCGTTCTGGTGATTGTGACCATCACCAAGTTTGCCCACGGAGCCTGGCTGGTGTTCATCATCATGCCTGTTCTCTATTGGGTCATGTACAACACCAAGCGCTACTACGCCGAAGTTGACAAGGAAATTGCCCTCGACGAGAAGACCATCTTCGGCTCCAAGGGCGACTACGCCGTTGTGATGATGGACAAGCTCAACAAGCCACAGCTCAAGGCCCTGGACTACGCTCTTTCTTCGCGCCACACCGAGATGGAGGCCGTGCACATTGCGGTTGATCCGGAGCGCGCCAAGGAGTTTGAGGCGGAGTGGAAGGCCATGGGCATCGAGGTTCCACTGCGAATCATCGAGAGCCCATACCGCGAGTTTGCCGCCCCGCTTATCGAGTACCTCACCAAGCACCGCGAGAACAACGGATCCGAGCGCATCAGTGTTTACCTGCCAAAGTTTGTCGTTGGTCACTGGTGGGAGCACGTATTCCACAACCACCGCGCCAACCGCATCCGCAAGCAGCTGATGTATGTTCGCGGCGTGATGGTTACCCTGGTGCCTTGGCGCCTGGAGAGTGCCGACAAGGTGAACCTGTTTGAGCGTCGTCCACTGCCGGGTGACGCCCGCCGCGGTGACACCGTTCGCCCAGCCACCCGTCGTCACGCCCGTGGCCGCAACGTGGTTTCGCGCTTCCAGACCACTCGCAACCCAGACGAGCACGAGGAATAGGCCAGCAACTTGGCTCTGAATCCTCCGCCTCGCGCCATCGCGCTGGCATTCGCCGGCGGCGCAGCGGGAACCCTGGTTCGCGCCCTAGTTGGCCTGGGCTTTGAGACTCCGGTTACCCTGCTGATTGTGAACCTGCTCGGCACCGCCTTCCTGGGTTACATCAACGGCACTTCGGGGCGCGAAAAACCTCGCTTCCATTCGGCCGGCGCCAAGTGGTTCTGGGGTGCGGGCTTCTGCGGTGGCTTCACCACGATGAGCGGACTCGCACTTGCTTTCGTGATGTTCACGGCCAACTCCGGCGTGATTGCCTCCCTGGTTTACGTTCTGATTCAGTTTGCGGCTGGCCTCCTGGCCTATGCGCTGGCGTTCCGCATCGGCCGAGGAGCGTGGCCGAATGTTGTCTAGTGCCGTGTTGCCTGGCCTGAGTGGGTCGGCCTGGCTCGGCTTGGTCGCCATTGCCCTCATGGGTGGACTTGGATCTGCGCTGCGTCTGATGCTCTCGCATTGGCACGGACGGCTACCCTGGGGAATCTTGGTTGGCAATTCGGCGGCATCGGTGGTGGTTGGATACGCCTTCGTGCTGTCTCAGCACGGTACTGGTTGGGACCCGCTCTGGGCCGGACTCTTGGCCACCGGATTTGCCGGCGGACTCTCAACATTCAGCAGCTGGGCGGCGCAGACCGTACATTTCTTCTCGCAGGGTCAGAAGCGAGCCGGAATGGCCAACCTGCTGCTCAACCTGGTCATCCCCGTGGCCTGTGCACTGCTCGGAATCTTTTTAGGCGCATTCCTGCTAAAATAGGCGCAGATTTCTTATGGGATCCGCTTCTGCGCGGACGAGACAAAAAGATGGGGTCTTAGGCATGGGCCGTGGCCGTCAAAAAGCGAAGCACACCAAGGTAGCTCGCGAACTCAAATACTTCAGTCCAAACACTGACCTCGATGCACTTCAGCGCGAGCTGGGTCACGAGGACCCAAACGCCGCCGGCGAGCCTGACTACGAAGACAAGTGGGCCGACATGTACGGCGAGGGTGACGACGAGGACGGCGAAGAATCGGACGAGGACGAGGAAGCCGCCAAGTAGGTTGCACTGGCCCCAGGCCAAGAATTGGAAAGACCGCCCGAGGGCGGTCTTTTTCTTTGCGTGGGCGACGCCGGAACGGGGTCGGGT
>JAGWUG010000293.1 GCA_028868555.1 Actinomycetales bacterium
GGGCGCTAAGGGCGCCACAGCGCTGAAGATCCGCGGCCGCAGTTGGGTTTGCAGGCGGAAGGTTGCGTCGTGTAGCGAGAGGCGCTGGGTATAGCGGAAGAAGGCACGGCCGAGTGCGAAGCCTCGCACGCCAACAATGGCCATGTTGAGGTAGAGGATTGGTGGTTGTTCAGCTGCGGCGCTAATCAGCCAAGCACTGCAGGTGAGGAGGGCAACCGCGGCTAGTCCCTCGAGTGATGTCAGGAAAAGGCCGATGCCAAAGCCTCTGCTGCGTGGGATGCCGAGGCGAAGGTTGAGTTTAGACATCCGCCACCTGCACTTCCTTCACCGAGATGCCCAGCGATTGGTGCGAGGCGACAACAACGCGTTTTCCGGCCTGGGCGAAACGCTGAATGGACTCACGAACCCGAGCTGAGCGCTTTGCGTCAAGTGCACTCAGCGGTTCATCCAGGATCAACCACTCGGTGTCGCTCGTCAGGCAGCGGTAGAAAGCACGGGCCAGCGCCACGCGCTGCAGCTGCCCACCGCTCATGTTTGCGGCCGCATCCGAGACACTGAGGTCGAGATTCACATCATCAAGGGCCGCTAGATCAAGAGCTTCGGCCAAAGCTTTGGCATCCGAGTTCTCAATCGGCCCAACAATGTTGAATCGCACTGTACCGCTAAGCAGTGCGCTTCGCTGGGGCATCCAGGTCACCGATGCAGTTCCCAGCTGGCTGCGAATACGGTTGATGGCAGTAGTTTTGCCGGCTCCGCTTGGGCCGACAATCTGGGTAACCTCACCGACTGCAAATTTGGAGGCGCCGTCGCGGCTAACTGCCACCGGCTCCTTCGCGGCGTCTATTGCATCAAGCAGCTCCGCGGAAGCCGCGACACCCTCGTTGGAGGCGTGGAAGTTTGCCCCCACCTGTCGGATGGGCAGGAATGCCTCTGGGGCCAGGAGCAGGGCAAGCAGACCCGGGCCAAGAGCAATGGAGCCATCGATCAGGCGTAGACCAATCGAGACGGCAACCAGCGCAACGGCGAGAGACGAGCCCACCTCGAGGGCCAGTCCGCTGAGGAACGACATGCGCAACACCTTCATGGTGCGTTTGCGGAATGCCTCGGAGTTGGCGCGGATGGCCTCCCCCTGGTGACCGAGTCTGCCAAAGACTCTCAGTGTGGTCAGTCCTCGCAGCACATCGGTGAAGTGGCTAGCCAAGGTATTCAGTGAGCTGAGCTGGCGCTTCTGGACGTCCTGGGTTGCCCAGCCGATGAAGATCATAAACAGGGGGATCAGGGGGAGTGTGCAGAGCACAATCACGCCGCTCCAAAAGTCCTGACCAAAGATGGCAAGAGTCATCAATGGTGTGACCAGGCCTGTGCCAATCAGCGACGGCAGGAAGCGCGAGAAGTAGGCATCCAGGGCATCGATGCGGTGGGTGGCGAGCAGGGCCACATCGCTAACGTTGCGGCCAGCCAGCCAGCCGGGGCCTAGGCCATTCACCGCGGCCAGGAAGGCGGCGCGAAGTTGAACCTTGGAAGCTAGGGTGGCTCGCACCGCGAGAACTTCCTGAAGCCAGACCAGCAAGGCTCGGGCGGCACCAAAAACGAAAACGAAGAAGATGGTGTCATAGTTGCTGCCCAGATATGGCGCCGCAAACATTCGCGAAATAAACAGGCTGAGGTTCCAGGCGAAACCTATGGTGCAAACCG
>JAGWUG010000294.1 GCA_028868555.1 Actinomycetales bacterium
CGTTGCACCCGATCTACAACAGCTGGGACGTCACCGACGGCAGCGGTGCCGACAAGGTGGCCGACAACACCGAACACAACACCGCACCGAGTGTCACCGTCAAGTAAGCAGGTGCGCAGCAAGTTAGTCGTTCTAGTCGGCGCTGCCATCGCTGCCACGTTGGTTTCGTTCGGGTCGGCGATTCCCGCACAAGCTCACGCGCAACTTCTGGCATCGAACCCGCAGGTATCGGCAACGCTGTATCAGTCACCCAAGGCCGTCACTCTCACCTTCGACGACGACCTGTTGCTGTTGGAAAACGGGAATCAGATTCAGGTGAGAGACCCAAAGCGCCGCGTAGTTGACCTGGGTAATTCCGCGGCGATGGGCGCCACTGTCTCGGTGTCGCTCAAGAAGCTGACGGTGTGGGGCAAGTACTCGGTGGCCTATCACGTGATTTCGGCAGATGGGCATCCCGTCACCGGAAGCTACTCGTTCTACCTGGCCAAGAAGAAGAGCTAGAAACTGAACTTGGCCTTCGCGGCGTTTAGGTCTGCCGCGTCAACCCGCTTGAGGGCGAAGCGATCGGCCAGCTCTTCGCAGCACTGCTCGACGGCGTCGGCTATGTCTCGGGTAAGTGGCAGCCGAGGAGCGAAGGTGCGTGCAACCCTGGCAAGGCGATTCAGTCCGTTGTGCTGACCCAAGGCGTGCCCAATTTCGTGCCAATAAACAGCATCCAGCTGCGCAGGTGTCAACTGGTCTTGGACGGCACTGGTTAGTACGATCGTGGGCCGTCGGTTGATGTCCACCAGCGCGGCCGCAAGGTAGGGAAGTTCAAGTACCTGCAGGGGTACCCCCTGAAAAGTTCCAGCGGCGGTTCCGGCACGCTGCATCAACTCGGTGGTTTGTTTGGCGGCATCGCGGGCGGGTTCGAAACGCGTGATGATCAGGGCAACAACTGCTGCAAAAACCGCCAGCCCCACCCAGGGCAGCACGCTAATCAACAGCACGTAGGCGATGTTGTCGCGCCCCGGCGAGATGTGTTCGGAGCCCAACCAACCCACGGCAAGGATTACCGCGGTGGCGATGAGGGAGGTGAAGGTGGAAAAGACCATCGAGTACAAGCCCCCGAGCCAAAGCGCTAGGCGTAGCCGAGGGTGAGTCTTGGCTGGCAGGCGCCGAAGCAATGCCGGCCCAACGAATCCACTAGCCAGCAGCCAGCCCAGGCTGAACGCCAGAACGGCACCGTAGGCCAGCATGGTTTATTCGCGACCCAGGCTCTGCTGGAGGTCGGCTAACTGTTCGGCAGTCAGGGATTTTGCGAAGTGCGAGAACGCCAACAGCGGGTTGTCGCTGCCTTCGAAGATCTTTAGCAGCAGGGCGCCATCGTGCTGGGCTCGGCTGGTGGCTGCGCTGAACAGGAGCGAACGACCTGCACCCGGTGCGCGAACTACAAGTTCTTTGTCCACCAAGCGGCTGAGCACGGTGAGCACTGTGGTCAGCGCTAAGCTGCCGTCGGGTGCGACGCGCTCCAGAACTTCCTGCGAGGTCAGCGGCGATGTGCCGGTCTCGGCGGCGCTCCAGAGGACGTCCAGAATTGCGGACTCTAGTTCGCCCTGATTGCGGCTGCGCTTTGCGTCGGTCATGCCTCTATTCTACGAGGCGTAGAAGCCAGTGCCTATTCGGCCATAACCGGGTTCGGGTGCACCCG
>JAGWUG010000295.1 GCA_028868555.1 Actinomycetales bacterium
GCGTGAGCTGCGTCCAGAGCCTTGTCGATGTCGGCTGCGTTTCCGCGAGCCACCTCGGTGAAGACGCGTCCGGTGACCGGGGTTACGTTTTCGAAGTACTGACCAGATGAAGGTGCCACATACTGGCCACCGATCCAGTGGTCGTAGCGTGGCTTGAATTCAACAATGCTGCCTGCTGAACCCGGTGCTGCATAAACTGCCATTGTTTTGCTCCTCCTGCCGGCTCCCTTGCCGGGCCTGATGGTTGCCAGCATCTTTGCTGGTCACAAGACTGAAAACTACGCCTAGAGATTGAGGTAAAACAGGGGCGCAACGGTGGACTATCCATATGCGCTTCTAACGGTTAGGTAACTACCTAGCCATTTGGCTAGTAGAGCGGGTATTTTCAAACTATGAGCCCCGATGCCCGCTCCGATGTACCGCTGGGGCGGCGCATGCCCAATGCCTCCACCCGAGTGGTGGTTGCAGACCGCAACGTGATTACCCGGGTAGGCATCCGCAGCATCCTCGAGCGCAACACCGGCGTGGCCGTGATTGCCGAGGCAACCTCCTATGATGCGGTCATGGATGCGGTGGACGAGCACGGCCCAGACGTGCTGATCATCGACCTAGACCTGGGTGATGACACCACCCGAGGGCTCAAGATTTGCGAAGACATCACCGAGAACTACCCCAACACCAAGGTGCTGGTACTTGCCAACACCCTCAACGAAATGATTGTGGTTGAGGCGCTCCGTAGAGGCGTGACCGGGTACCTATGCAAGGACGAGGTACGAGCCGACGAACTGGGCAAGGGAGTGAAGGCAGTCCAGGAGGGCGAGACCGTTTTAGGCAAGGGAGTGGGCAGCATGGTTGCCCGCGGACTGGGTTCGGTTCGTGGCCAGATCGATCACCTGACCGACCGCGAGCTAGACGTGATTCGCTTTGTATCCAAGGGTCACAGCAACAAGCAGATTGCCGCAGCCATGTACATCACCGAGAGCACGGTGAAGTTTCACCTGCAGAATGCTTCAAAGAAGTTGGGCACGCATCGGAGGGCCGAATTGGCTCACCGCGCCACCGCGGCTGGTTTGTTGAAGTAGGCGCCAGTCGCGCCTGTTGGGCCAGTAGCCAGTTTGGTCAGTCGCGCTTCGGCTTGGCCGGAGGCGCTGGACGCTTACGTGCCGCAGGCGCCGCCTTGCCAGTACCCGCATCGGTGCCTGATGCACCCTTCTTGGCGTCATACTCTGCCTGCTCGGCAGCCAGTCGCTCCTGAATCTGAGCGCGGTAGTTCACGCGACGAATTCGGCGAACCAGATCCCAAATGATGACGAGAGCGCCAACCACCAGGATGAAGGTGCCCAAGAAGCCGATGATGCCGGGGCTGTAGAAGGTGTTGGCTGGGTCGGGCGAAGCCGATGGATTTGGATTGAGCGGGTCGCCCGCGAGCAGTGCCAAAACAAAGTTCATGACTTAAGCCTATCCGCCAATCTCTTAGGCTTGAACTGTGACCAACCCAACCATGGAAGCCCGCTACGGCCGCAATCGTCGCGCCGCCGGCGACCGTCGTTTGGTGAAGGTTTTGGCAGTCATTTTGGGCCTGGCACTGGTTGCCTTCATCTTCTGGGCGGCCTTCGGCGCCAAGCCCAACATCACCGGCACGGTCACCTCGGCGAGCGCCCTCAGCACTCACCAGGTTCAGGC
>JAGWUG010000296.1 GCA_028868555.1 Actinomycetales bacterium
TTTTTAGGTAAAACCACTGTTTAAGCCAGGCCGAGGTCTCCCAGACCAACTGCGCTCAGGTACTTGTAGCCCTTGGCCTCAATTACCTGCTGGGCACCGGTGGAACGATCCACCACGGTGGCAACCGCAACGATGATGGCGCCGGCCTGCTCGAGAGCCTCGGCGGCGGTCAGCGGGGAGCCACCGGTGGTGCTGGTGTCTTCAACTACAACAACTCGGCGACCCTTCACATCCGGGCCCTCCACCTGGCGTCCCATGCCGTGTGCCTTGGCTTGCTTGCGGACCACAAAGGCATCGATGGCGCGGCCGCGTGCGGCTGCCTGGTGGAGCACGGCGGTGGCCACAGGGTCGGCTCCCATGGTGAGGCCACCGATGGCGTCGAACTCGGTTACCCCGTTGGCGTCGAGCAGGTCGAGCATTACCTGACCAATCAGCGGCGCGGCCTCGTGGTGCAGCGTGGCGCGACGGAGGTCAACGTAGTAGTCGGCCTCCATGCCGCTCGAAAGGGTGACGCGGCCGTGAACCACGGCCAGCTCCTTGATTAGCTCGATCAGACGTGGCTTGGCGGGGGAGTTAAAGGTCATGGCTTAAGTTTAAGGAATGCGCATCGCCACCTGGAACGTCAACAGCATTCGAACCCGAGTTGGGCGCGTGACCGACTACCTCCGCACCGCAGACCTAGACGTGCTAGCTATGCAGGAAATCAAGTGCAAGCCGGAGCAGTTCCCGGTGGCCGAGTTCGAGGCGCTGGGATACCAGGTGACCCTGCACGGCCTAAACCAATGGAACGGTGTTGCTTTTGCCCACCGCATCCCGGCCGAGGACGTTGAGATTGGTTTTGCGGACATGCCTGGATTTGGCAAGCCTGGCAAGCCGGTAGAGCAGGAGGCTCGAGCCATCGGTGCCACCTTCAACGGAGTGCGCCTCTGGAGTCTTTACATTCCAAACGGCCGCACGCTCGACGACCCTCACTACACCTACAAGCTTGAGTGGTTGGACCGCCTGGCTGCCGCCAGCGCCGAGTGGTTGGAGCACGACCCCGACCTGCCGCTGGCTCTGATGGGCGACTTCAACATTGCCCCGCTAGACACCGACGTCTGGGACATGAACGACTTCGTTGGCTCCACCCACGTCTCGGCTCCTGAGCGCGAGGCCTTTGAGGTGTTTGAGCAGATTGGCATCACCGATGTGGTGCGCCCGATTGTTCCAGATGGCTACACGTACTGGGACTACCAGCAGCTGCGTTTCCCGCGCAACGAGGGCATGCGCATCGACTTCATTCTTGGAAGCGAGGCTCTAGCCGAGCGCGTGACCGCGGCCGAGATTGTGCGCGAGGAGCGCAAGGGCGAGGGCCCGAGCGACCACGTGCCGGTTGTGGTTGAGCTGGCCGACTAGCGTCCGGCCGACTAGCGAGTGTTCACTCAGGCTGTGGCAACCTTGCGAATCTCGTCGATGATCGGGTAAAGGCGAGGGTCCATTCCTCCGGGGAAGTATCCGCGACGGATTGTGTAACCGAGCACGATTTCACCCTCTGGATCGGCAAACAGCATAGAACCGGCTGCTCCATCGTGACCAAAGGCGCGGCGCGAACCGTAGGCGTGCAGCGGGTGCGGCTTCATGAAAATCACACCGTAGGTGCGGGTTGGAATGTCCAGAACTAAGTCAAGCCCAGACGCCTGCAC
>JAGWUG010000297.1 GCA_028868555.1 Actinomycetales bacterium
CGGTAGCGTCCTGCTCGACTGCGATCAGGTTAGGAACACCCTTGCCAGCGTTGAACTCGCGGCGAACCAGGTGACCTGGGCCCTTTGGAGCAACCAGGAATACGTCTACGTCGGCTGGCGGCTTGATGTAGCCGTAGCGAACGCTGAAGCCGTGACCGAAGACCAGTGCCTTGCCGGCGGTCAGGTTCTTCTCGATGTCAGCGGTGTACAGGTGACGCTGTGCTGGGTCTGGGGTGAGGATCATGATGACGTCTGCCCACTCGGCAGCCTCGGATGGGGTCAGAACCTTGAGGCCCTGCTCCTCGGCGGCGGCGCGGCTCTTCGAGCCAGCCTGCAGACCAACAACAACGTCAACGCCCGAGTCCTTCAGGTTGAGCGAGTGTGCGTGACCCTGCGAACCGTAACCGATAACTGCTACCTTGCGACCCTGGATGATCGAAAGATCTGCGTCCTTGTCGTAGTAGATTTCTGCCACTTTTGTTTCTCCTTGATTAGTTGGAAGTTTTGAAGCTTTGAAGTTTTTGAGGGGTGGAACGACTGTTACTTGAGGACCTTCTCGGTGATTGACTTTGAGCCACGACCCATAGCCAGAACACCAGACTGAACCATCTCTTTAATGCCGAATGGCTCTAGCACCTTGATAAAGGCAGCACACTTGGCGGAGTCTCCGGTGACCTCAATGATTAGCGCGTCGCTCGATACATCGATAACGCGAGCCCTAAACAAGGTTACCGCTTCGAGAACCTGGCCACGAGTGCTGGCATCGGTGCGCACCTTAATGAGCATGTGGTCACGCTGAACAGCCTGGTCTGGCTCCAGCTCAACAACCTTAATCACGTTGATGAGCTTGTTGAGCTGCTTGGTGACCTGCTCCAGCGGGGCCTCGTCAACACCAACCACAACGGTGATGCGGGACAGGCCCTCAATCTCGGTGCGGCCCACGGCCAGCGACTCAATGTTGAAGCCACGGCGAGCGAACAGACCGGCAACGCGGGTTAGCAGACCTGGGCGGTCCTCAACCAGCAGGGACAAAACGTGCTGAGACATCTTTACTCCTCACCATCCCAAACCGGAGCGGCATCGCGCGCGTACTTAATGTCGTCGTTGGAGACACCGGCGGCAACCATTGGCCAAACCATGCTGTCGCGGCTAACGATGAAGTCAATAACAACCGGACGGTCGTTGGTCTCCATGGCCAGCTTGATGGCGGCGTCAATCTCCTCTTCCTTTTCCACACGGATGCCGAGGCAGCCGTAGGCCTCCGCCAGCTTCACGAAGTCTGGAACCATCAGAGCATCGGTGCCGGTGTGGAGGTCGGTGTTGGAGTAGCGCTTGTCGTAGAACAGGGTCTGCCACTGGCGAACCATTCCAAGCGAAGAGTTGTTGATGATTGCAACCTTGATTGGAATGTTGTTGATGGTGCAGGTGGCCAACTCCTGGTTGGTCATCTGGAAGCAACCGTCGCCGTCAATAGCCCAAACCAGGCGCTCAGGCTGTGCAACCTTGGCACCCATGGCGGCTGGAACCGAGTAACCCATGGTTCCGGCGCCACCCGAGTTGAGCCAGGCGTTTGGACGCTCGTACTTGATGAACTGAGCGCTCCACATCTGATGCTGGCCAACGCCGGCGGCGTAAATGGCCTCTGGGCCACTCAATTCACCGATGCG
>JAGWUG010000298.1 GCA_028868555.1 Actinomycetales bacterium
TCCGTGGCAAAGCGCAGAATTCCAATCACCGATGGCCTTACCGCGGTTGACCAACTGCGCGCCGGGGTGGATGGGGCCGGATCGCCACTGTCGCGCGAGGGCGCGAATGCCTTCGCGAACCCAACCCTTACCACCGCCGTCCGCTTCCTTCTGGAAGACCTGGCCGTACGCATCCCAGGCAACTCGGTTGAGGTGCGGGTTCCCCTCTTTGGAGCGGTGCAATGCGTTCCCGGCCCAGATCACCGACGCGGCACTCCGCCAAACGTGGTTGAGATGGATGCCAAAACTTGGCTGGCTCTCGCCCTCGGTGAAGAAACCGTTGAGCAGGCGCTCGCCGCAGGCAGGCTCCGCGCCTCAGGAACCCGCGCGCTCGAGTTCGCATCGGTGCTGCCGCTGGTGCGCTAGCCACTTCCTTTTGCCCTCGGGCGTGCGTTAATTGACTCATGGCCCAAAGCGAAAAAGTTGAGATTCGACGAGCACCAAAGTTCCTTCCATTTCTGCTGACCGGCGGTGCCGTGGGACTTTTGCTTGCTTTGCTGCTGTTCATTATTACCGGGCAATTCGCTAAGCAAGACTGGGCATCGGTGCTCGGAGTACTGGTGGCCTTCATGTGTGGCATCGGTGCTTTTGGTGGTCTCTACCTGGCGGTTATCTTTGACCGCATAAGTAAGGCCAAGGCCAAGCACACAACGGCCACTAAACTTGAAGAGTAAAGCCCAACCAACCGTTTTCGGTGCCCGTAATTTCCGGGTGAGCTCCAAAAGATTGGGGATGTCGTGCTGCGTGGCGATGGACTTCTAAATCACGATCTGCTACCCGACGAAAAGGGTCCCCAGGACCAGTGCGGTGTATTTGGAGTTTGGGCTCCAGGCGAAGAAGTGGCCAAGCTGGCATTCTTCGGTCTCTACTCGCTTCAGCACCGCGGCCAAGAGTCCGCAGGTATCGCCACCTCTGACGGCGAAAAAATTCTGGTTTACAAGGACATGGGTCTGGTCTCGCAGGTATTCAGCGAGAGTGCTCTGGAGAGCATGCAGGGCCACATTGCCATCGGCCACAACCGTTACTCCACCACTGGCGCATCTTCTTGGCGCAATGCCCAGCCAACCTTGGGTCGCACCTCATCGGGAACCGTGGCTTTGGCTCACAACGGTAACCTCACCAACACCGCAGACCTTCTAGATCTGCTGAAGGCGCGCTACCCGGACCAGAGCTCTAACGAGATCACCGGTGGTAACACCACCGACACAGCCGTTCTAACCGCGCTGATGGCCGGCGACATGGACCACACTCTCGAGGCCACCGCTCTTGAGCTGCTTCCTCGCGTCAAGGGTGCCTTCTGTCTGACCTTCATGGACGAGACCACTCTCTACGCGGCACGCGATCCTCAGGGTGTGCGTCCGCTGGTTCTCGGTCGCCTTGAGCGCGGCTGGGTGGTTGCATCGGAGACCGCCGCACTTGACATTGTTGGCGCTAGTTTTGTGCGCGAAGTTGAGCCGGGCGAGCTGATTGCCATCGACGAAAACGGTTTGCGCAGCACCCGCTTTGCCGAAACCAAGCGCGCCGGTTGCGTCTTTGAGTACGTTTACCTGGCCCGCCCAGACACCACCATCAACGGCCGCGTGGTCTACGACTCCCGCGTTGAGATGGGTCGCCAGCTTGCTCGCGA
>JAGWUG010000299.1 GCA_028868555.1 Actinomycetales bacterium
CAGAGCGGGTACTGTTATCGCACCCGCGGCCAGGCAAAGCGCGAGGGCAGCGCCTACCGCGTTTCGCCAGATTTTTGCCATTCCCAACGCCTCCCCAGGATTTGGTTTCATAACCAGTTTGGGAGGTCGCGCGCGACAGAAAAGGGCTTAGGGGAATATTGAAAAACTATCTGGTTGCAAACATTCGGACAGCCCTACATCCCCGATTTTGCGGGTGTTTTGGAGGCCCAAACGGGCGCTCGGTGCCTAACTCAGCAGTTCGCGAACACGCGGAACCACTTGGGTTCCGTAAAGCTCAATGCTGCTCATCAACTGCGAGTGCGGCATTGGACCGGTGGCATATTTGAGGTCGAATCGAGTGGCACCGACAGAGCGGATCGCATACGCGATTTTCTGCGCAACGGTCTCCGGCGAGCCCACGTACATCGAGCCGTGGTTTACCTCTTGCAGGTAGTGCTCTTTGCTGGTTGGTCCCCAGCCGCGCTCGCGACCAAGGCGACCATACATCTCTTGATAGTGCGGCCAGATTTGCTCGATTGCCTCTTCATCGGTGGCGGCAACGTGGCCAGGCGAGTGGATGCTGACCGGCAACTTTGGCTGTTCCAGCTTTTCCAGGTAGTCGAAGTAAAGCTTGGCAAACGGGGTGAAGCGGGCCGGGTCGCCGCCGATGATGGCCAGCGCCATGGGCACACCATGCTTGGCTGCGCGAACTACCGACTCTGGGCTGCCGCCAACGCCCACACGGATGCCCATGCGGCCGCCCGCCTGACCGCGCTCAGTCTTTGGGTAGACCTCTTGATTGTTCAGGCTGGCCCGAGTTGTGCCGCTCCAGGTGACCGGCTGTTCTTTCCAGAGCTGGACCAGCAGATCTAACTTCTCCTCGAAGAGCACTTCGTAGTCCTGCAGCGAATAGCCAAACAGCGGGAACGATTCGATGAATGATCCGCGGCCGGCGGTGATCTCGGCTCGGCCATTCGAAAGCGCATCCAAGGTGGCGAAGCGCTGGTATACGCGCACTGGGTCCTCGCTCGACAGCACGGTGACGCCGGTTCCCAGAGTGATGTTCTTGGTAACGGTTGCGATGCCAGCCAGGATGGTGTCTGGCGCGCTGATTGCGAAGTCTGGGCGGTGGTGCTCACCCAAGTTGATGGAGTTCAGGCCAACCTGATCGGCCAGAACGGCCTGGGCAACTACATTTCGAATCGTTTGAGCCGAGGAGCACTCGGTGCCGTCATCGTTCTTGGCGTTATCGCCAAACGTATCTAGACCAAACTGAAGTTGATCGGCTGGAATCGCTGGCACGCTGGACTGAAAAAGTGGCTGACTCATAATGTAGTCAAGCCTACCTTTACTTATGGCTGAAGTCTACGGATGGTCCAGTCTTGAGCGCCTTGTGCGCGGGTAAATTCGATGCGATCATGCATGCGGTTGCTGCGGCCCTTCCAGAACTCAATGCGAGTAGGCTGAATTAGGTAACCACCCCAATGCGGCGGACGAGGAACATCGCCGGTTTCAAACTCAGCTTGCCTCAGGCCGTATTGAGCATCCAAGGCCTCACGATTGGCGATCGGCTGGCTTTGATCGCTGGCCCAGGCTGCGATCTGTGAGTCGCGCGGGCGGGTCAAGAAGTATGCGTCACTCTCGGTGGGGTCCACCTGCA
>JAGWUG010000300.1 GCA_028868555.1 Actinomycetales bacterium
CCTCTTCGCTCCTTACACCGCGGAGGATATGTGGAGCATCCTTGGACACAAGCCGGGCATTGCCCTGGCCGAGTTTGCAGCTTGCGATGAGAGCCTCCTGGTTGAGGCGAGCATCGTTGCCGTGGTTCAGGTTGACGGCAAGCTGCGCGACAAGTTTGAGGTTGCCACCGACATCACCGAAGAGGCGCTGCGCGATCTGGCTCTAAACTCCGATGCCGTCAAGCGCAGCATCGGTGACCGCGAGATCGCCAACATCATCGTGCGCGCCCCGAAGCTGGTGAACATCGCCACCAAAGGCTAACTAACAGGCCAATTTGGGGGAGTTACCCACAGATTCAAACTCGACCGCACTCGTGAAAACGGGTGCGGTTTAGTTTTGGGTGATGAAGCTGGTTGATGGACTCCTGGAACGACATTGGCGCCCACTGCCAACGTTGGCTCGCAAGGCGTTCCTCGGTCTGGCAGCGGCCATAGTCGTTCTGGCTGTGGTGCTGGGCACTCAGTCGAATCAGAGCCAGACAGTTAGTTCGTCCGACTGGTTGGCTGGAAGCGCGCCTTTCCCTACCGGTTCACCCGCGGCCGCGGCACCCGCACCTTCGGCTTCTGTATTGGTGCAGGTTGTGGGAGCTGTGAAGCAACCCGGGGTCTATTCGCTGCCATTCGGCTCCAGAGTGCTTGACGCGGTCTTTGCTGCGGGAGGTTTTGACTCGGGAGCCGATCAGAGTTCCACCAATCTGGCACGTGTGGTTAACGACGGTGAGCAGGTGATGATTGCCACGCTCGGGGTTCAAAACGGCAGTTCGGTTGGTTTTGGGGCGAACTCCAAGTTGGTGAACCTCAACCTCGCCGATGTCGCAACCCTAGACACGCTCCCGGGGATTGGGCCGACGCTGGCCCAGCGCATCATCGACTACCGCGCCGCAAACGGAGGGTTTCGCTCCATTTCTGACCTGGGCAAAGTCGCGGGCATCGGTGCCAGCCTGATGGAAAAACTAAAGACCCTTGTCAGCCTCTAGTCGAATCACTTGGCAACTCGTACCGATTTCGGCCGTTCTCCTCTGGTCCGGGCTCGCACTTCGCGCCGCGGGCTGGCCGCTCTGGTGGCTGGGTCTTGGGCTGCAACTCGGAGCAGTTCTCTGGGCTAGGCAAGCCGGCTGGTTTGGGAGGCTTCTGACTCTGCTGCCCTGGGCGCTGGCGCTAATGCGACCCACGAGCTCGCAACCGGTTGGGGGAGGAGGTTGGCTGGCCCAGGTGGGAGCTGCCACTCGAGCGCTCGTCGCGCACGCCGCCACCGGAGTATCGCAACCTGCCAAGGCACTTACGCTCGGCATTACTGACGGCGATGTCAGTGGAGTCTCACCCGACCTGAGCAATCTCTTCAAGAGCCTTTCGCTCACTCACCTGACCGCGGTCTCTGGCGCCAACTGCGCCATCCTCATCGGTGTCCTGGTTGTGTTGTCCAAGCAGTTGGGTCTGGGGCGCAGCGCTCGAACCCTCGCCTGCATCGGTGTTTTGGGTGCCTACCTAATGCTGGTGGGCGATCAACCGAGCGTGCTGCGGGCTGCCATCATGGCGGCGGTGACGCTATTTGCGACCGGCAGGGGCAGTGCTACTTCAACGGTTCACCTTTTGGCGTTGGCGGTGATTGCAGTTCTTAC
>JAGWUG010000301.1 GCA_028868555.1 Actinomycetales bacterium
CTCAACACCGCTGTCTGGTCGGGTGGCTCGTTCGTTTACGTGCCTAAGGGCGTTCACGTCGAGATTCCGCTGCAGGCATACTTCCGCATCAACACCGAGAACATGGGTCAGTTCGAGCGCACCCTGATCATCGCCGATGAAGACAGCTACGTGCACTACATCGAGGGTTGCACCGCCCCTATATACAACACCGATTCACTGCACTCCGCTGTGGTTGAGATCATTGTGAAGAAGGGCGCACGCGTGCGCTACACCACCATCCAGAACTGGTCAACCAACGTTTACAACCTGGTTACCAAGCGCGCCATCTGTCACGAGGGCGCCACCATGGAGTGGATCGACGGAAATATCGGTTCCAAGGTGACCATGAAGTACCCAGCTGTGATTCTGGCCGGCGAGCACGCAAAGGGCGAGACCCTTTCGGTTGCCTTCGCGGGCGAGGGCCAGCACCAGGATGCCGGCGCCAAGATGATTCACCTGGCTCCTTACACCTCGTCTAGCATCGTTTCTAAGTCCATCGCCCGTGGCGGTGGCCGTTCCAGCTACCGCGGTGAGATCCGCGTAAACCCAGGCGCACACCACTCGGCCAACACCGTACGCTGTGACGCACTGCTGGTTGACAGCATCAGCCGCTCGGACACCTACCCAACCGTTGACGTTCGCGAAGACGACGTCTCGATGGGCCACGAGGCAACCGTTAGCCGTGTTAGCGATGAGCAGCTGTTCTACCTGATGAGCCGAGGCCTCCCAGAGGACGAGGCCATGGCCATGATTGTTCGCGGCTTCATTGAGCCGATCGCCAAGGAGCTCCCTATGGAGTACGCCCTTGAGCTCAACAAGCTAATCGAAATGCAAATGGAAGGTGCCGTAGGTTAATGAGCACCCAAGTAACGCTGGAGCCGCAGGCCCAGCCAGGTTCTAGTGCGCACTCACACGGCTACGTGCCGGGGGAGAGTGACATCCCAGTTCAGTCCCGCGCCGAGCGCGTTCGCAGCACCGATGTAGCCGACTTCGCACCTATCTCGCGCCGCGAGGAGCAGTGGAAGTACACCACCAGCGAGCAGATTCTCGGTCTGGACGAAGACGCTCTGAACGAGTTCATGGGCGACTTTGAGCTCAAGGCTCCGGACAACGTAACCACCGCCTGGGTTGGCAGCGAACACCCGGCATTCGGTGCCGCCGGCATCCCTGAGGACCGCGCCTCGGCTGCAGCCTGGGGCAGCGCCGAGCAGGCCTACCTCATCACCCTTCCTGCCAACCAGAAGCTGGACTGCGAAGTTCAGCTGGGCATTGTCAGCCACGACACCGCGGCCAGTGCACTACACCTGATCGTGGAGGCCAAGTCCGGCTCCGAGGGCACCGTAATCATTGACCACCGCGGCGACGCAGTGCTCAGCGAAAACGTTGAGATCATCGTTGGCGACAACGCTCACCTCACCGTGGTTAGCATCCAGGACTTCAACCGCAAGTCGGTTCACCTGAGCGCACAGTTTGCAAAGCTTGGCCGCAACGCCAACCTGAAGCATGTTGTGGTCACCCTCGGTGGAGACGTAGTTCGCGTAACCCCTAACGCCGTTTTCGCGGCTCCGGGGGCACAAGTGGATCTGCTTGGCGTTTACTTCGCCGATGCCGGCCAACAGATGGAACACCG
>JAGWUG010000302.1 GCA_028868555.1 Actinomycetales bacterium
AAGCCGTCGTGCCCGTACTCGGATGTGATGGTCTGGAGTCCGCCGCCAACCATTTCGCAGCGCAGGTTAGCCGCAATCTCGGCTTGACCGCTGATTGGGAAGAGGCGGTCGGAGTCGATTCCCGCAACCAGGGTGCGAGCCTTCACCTTGCCTAACGCATCCGCAAGTGAGCCGCGGTCACGAGCGATGTCGTGCGAGTTCATTGCGTTTACCAGCAAAATGTACGAGTTGGCATCAAAACGGCGGGTGAACTTGTTTCCGTGGAAATCGAGGTAGCTCTCCACGGCAAAGCGCCCGCCGCCGCCAAGTGGGTTCACCGATGACTGCCAGCTGCGCTGGAATCGATCGTTGAGTTCGCTGGGGGAGCGGTAGTTGAGGAGTGCCATGCGACGAGCCAGGGCGAGACCGCGGTGTGGGCCCTGACCGGCTCGAGCCTCATAGAAGCTCCCGTCCTTGAATGCGGGGTCAGTCTTGATGGCCTCAATCTGCACGCAGTTAAGGGCGATCTGGTCGGCGGTTGAGACCGGTGGCGCAGCAATCACGGCAAGGTTGGTCATCGCGTCCGGGTAGGTCACACCCCACTCGAGGGAGTGCATAGCTCCCATGGAGCCACCGATGACGGCATGCCACTTGGTGATTCCGATGGCCTCACCGAAGGCTCGCTGGGCGGCAACCTGGTCACGGATGCTCAAGAATGGGAATCGAGCGGCAAACTCATGCCCCTTAGAGTCAAGCGATGATGGTCCAGTGGAACCCTGGCAGCCGCCAAGGACGTTAGGCGCTACTACGTAAAACTTGTCGGTATCGATTGCCAGACCTGGGCCAACAATCTCACTCCACCAACCCTCGGTCGGGTGCGCCTTCGATGCAGCTCCGGCAACGTGCGAGTCACCGGTTAGGGCATGCAGAATCAGAACCGCGTTGCTCGCGTTGGAGTTCAACTCACCCCAGGACTCGTAGGCGATTCGGTAGGGGCCAAGTTCCTTGCCACTCTCCAGCTTTAGCCCTGGAAGCGGAACAAACTCGCGGTCACCCGCAGGGTCACCGTCGCGCCAAGCGCCGGTGGCAGGAGGCCTACCGGCGAGCTGGCGAGTCATCTCATCGGTGATAAAGGCCGATGGGACGGTGTCTTCTGGGGTTTGGAATTCCACCTAAGAATTATGCCAGCAGGTCAGCAGCCAGCTGAGCCAGCAGAGCGGCACCGTCCGAAAGCACCGATTCGTCGAAAACGGCGCGGTTGGAGTGGTTTGATTCCCACTTCTGCGGTGGGATGTTTGGCGAGGCCGCGCCAAGGAATACGAATGCCCCCGGAATCAGCTCGATGATCGAGGAGAAGTCCTCACCACCGGTGATGGGGTTCGCCATGTATTCGAAGCGCTCGGCCCCAAATAGGCGGGTGGTAGCTTCGCGAACGTGTTCCACCGCCTTGGCGTCGTTGAGCACCACCTTGGATGCCGGGGTGAACTCAACATCCACCTCCACGCCAAATCCGCCGGCAACGCTCTCCATGAGGCGCTTCAGTTCAACTCGAATGCGCTCGAAGCTCTCGCGCGAGAAGGTGCGAATGGTGGCGCCAAATGCGGCTTCCTGTGGGATGACGTTGGTGGTGTGGGTATCACCTGCGTTTACCCA
>JAGWUG010000303.1 GCA_028868555.1 Actinomycetales bacterium
GAGGCTAACTTCCTCACCCGCTTTGCCAGCAAGGTTTACCTGATCCACCGCCGCGACAGCTTTAAGGCCAGCAAGATCATGGCAGACCGCGCTTTGAACAACCCAAAGATTGAGGTCATCTGGAACAGCGAGGTGGCAGAGCTCCAGGGTTCGCCAAAGCTCACCGGAGTCACCCTGCGCAACACCGTTGACGGCACCACCAGCCAGCTGGACATTGAGGGTCTGTTCGTTGCCATCGGTAACGACCCTCGCACCGAGCTGGTCAAGGGCGTTGTAGACCTCAGCACCGAGGGCTTCATCAAGGTTGACGGCCGTTCCAGCCGCACCAATGTTCCGGGTGTCTTCGCCTGTGGCGACGTAATTGACCCAACCTACCGTCAGGCCATCACCGCGGCGGCCTCCGGATGTGTAGCCGCGCTAGACGCCGAGCACTTCCTCAACGACCACTAAATACTTTTCCACCGCAAACGGCATCGGAGTTTCAAATGAGCATCAAGCACGTAACCACCGCATCGTTCCCAACCGACGTTCTGCAGAGCAGCAAGCCGGTAGTTGTTGACTTCTGGGCCGAATGGTGTGGCCCTTGCCGCCAGGTTGCCCCAATCCTGGAGCAGCTCAACACCGAGAACGCAGACAAGATCGAGATCGTCAAGGTAAACGTTGACGAGGAGCCACAGCTGGCGATGCAGTACGGCATTGTCAGCATTCCAACCATGGTGGTCTTCAAGGACGGCGCATCGGTGCAGAGCATTGTTGGCGCCAAGCCAAAGGTTGCGCTCCTGAACGACCTCGCGGCGTACCTGGGCTAGCCAACAATCTTCCGATTCGGCTAGCTGAGGCGGCCGAATCTAGGTCTCCAACGCTTCCAATCGGGACAAGTCGCGCCAATCCGGCGCTCAAACCCCGGTAGCTCGCCCTCCCAGAGGGCATCCGGGTGAATGGAAAACCGTTTTTCACTAGGCTTAAGTGAATAACCGAATTTTGGAGACCTAAGAAATGAGCAACGAAACCCCGCGCGGTAACAATTTCGACCACTGGTTGGATAGTTACGCGGCGCGCGCGAACACCCTCTCGGTGTCCGAGGTTCGTGCGCTGTTCGCGGTGGTCTCCCGCCCCGAAGTTGTCTCTCTCGCGGGCGGAATGCCTTTCGTTTCGGCCCTTCCAAAGGAGCTGATGGAGGCCTCGTTCGACTCCATGATGAGCGAGCGCGGAAACTTTGCCCTCCAGTACGGCGGTGGCCAGGGCGACCTGCGTCTGCGCGATCAGATCCGCGAGGTAATGGCGCTCGAGGGCATCCACGCATCGGTGGAAGACATTGTTATCACCACCGGAAGCCAGCAGGGTCTTGACCTACTTGGCGGCCTTTTCCTGGATGCCGGCGACGTTGTGCTGGCTGAATCACCTTCCTACGTTGGAGCGCTGGGTATTTTCCGCCACTACGAGGCGCATGTTGAGCACCTGGTCACCGATGAGGCCGGCCTGGACCCAGATGACCTGGAGCGTTCCATCAAGGAGCTCAGGGCCGAGGGTCGCCGCATCAAATTCCTATATCTCGTGCCTAACTTTGGCAACCCATCGGGTGTGACGCTCACCGAGGAGCGCCGCCACCGCATCGTTGAGATTTGCCGCCG
>JAGWUG010000025.1 GCA_028868555.1 Actinomycetales bacterium
TGGAATGACTTCTTCAACCCGCTGATCTTCCTTGCTGGATCAGACACTCCAACCCTCGCGCTAGTGATTTACCACTTCGTCGGTGGATTCCAAACCGAGTGGAACCAGGTGTTTGCCATCCTCATCATTGCGATGCTGCCAATGACCGTCCTGTTCCTGATCTTCCAGAAGAAGTTCATCCAGGGATTCTCGGGCGGCATCAAGAGCTAAGCCAAACCCAAATGCGAAGGCCCCGACATTGTCGGGGCCTTCGCTGCAATTCCGAGTGACTAGTTGGCGTGCTCTCGCATGCGGCGCTCAATCCAGGCATTCATCTGTGCCCGGGTGAAGGTCTCAATCTGAGCCAGTGCGGCACCGCCGAGCAGGCCCTCTTCATGCTTTGGGTCGCTGGCAATCACACGCAGGTCGCGAGTGGCCAGCGGCAAGGCGCGACGGTAGATGGACTGTCTCACCGCTGCGAGGAAGATGTCACCGGTGGCGGCGATTGCTCCTCCAACCACGATGAGGGCTGGATTGAAGAAGTTCACTAGCCCGGCCAATGTCTCACCAATGATGCGGCCCGAGCGAGAGACCGCTTCGATGCAATACTGATCGGCCGCGAGGGCGCCTTCGCGCACGTCGAGGTGGGTGAGGAATACATTCTTTTCCAAGATGGCCTTCAGGTAAGGACTTCTTCCATCCTGGGCAGCCTGTTCGCCATCGCGTGCCAGGGCCCAGCCGCCGGCAACAGCGCTGAGGCAACCCAGCTGGCCGCAGCGGCACAAGACGTGGTCGTTATTAGGCACCTGGATGTGCCCGATGTCACCGGCGGTGCCGTTAGCTCCGCGGTGTACCTTGCCGGCCGAAATGATGCCGGCACCAACACCGATGCTCACGTCGACGAAGAGCATGTTGTCGATTGACCCGGGCTCCTGATTCGAGTCGAGCAGTAGCGAGTACTCACCTAGTCCAATCAGGTTTACGTCGTTGTCCACGAGGGACGGCGCCTTGAAGGCATCGGTCATAAAGGCACGAATGTCGTAGCCGTTCCAGCCCGCCAGCATGGAAGCCTGCATTTTGCCGGTGTTGTATTCGACAGGGCCCGGAACTCCCACAACGGTTGCCCAAATTGGCGCGAACTTGTGCTGGGCATCCAATTTCTTGAATAGCTCTGGGATGCGCTTGAGCGAAATCTCAGGGCCCTCGGAGTAGTCCCAGGTGACGCGCTCGATGGCAATGATTCTGCCGGAAAGATCGGTTACCGCGAGAACCATGTTAGGGGTGTCAAACATGACGGTAAGGAAGCTACCGATCTCGTGACGGAAGCGCAAGGTGCGAGGAATGCGACCACCACTGCTAACGCCGAACTCGGCTTCCTCAACCAGACCTAGTGAGATTGCATCGTCCACGCGTTGGGAGACGATGCTGCGACCGAGCCCGCTGATGCGTCCGAGGTCCGAGCGAGTGTTGGCTCGGCCGCTGCGGATCAGCTCGGTAATCACGAAGAGAGCGTCATGCTGCTCGATGGTCATCTCATCGATGCTGACGATGGCCGGCTTTGTTGCCATTTGATAACTCCTAGCCCAAAACTTTGACTTTTGCAGAAAATCTGCAATAGAGTGGATGCATCCACCAAAAGACGGTGTTAGTTTCGACTTTAGTTTATTTGTTTCGGGTATTTCATCAACGAAAGCCCCGAAAGATGGGAATCAACGGAGATGACCAAGGTAGTTGTTGTGGGCTCGGGGCCAATCGGCTCTGCATTTGCGCTCACCCTGCACAACCTTGACTCCACCGCCGACATCACCATGTTTGAGGTGGGCCCCGCCGCAACTCACCCGCTCGGTCGTCATGTACGAACCCTGGATTCCACCGAAGAACTGGAAGAAGCCCAGCTGCTCTGCCAGGGTCCCAAGCGAAACGTAAAAGAAGACCCTCGTAAGATGCACACCGGAGTTGTGCTCGCCCGCCCAGGTACCTTCCTGGTCGAAGACGGCAAGGCGAACTCCGAGATGCCAGCCACAGCAATGTCGGCCAACGTGGGAGGAATGGGCGCCCACTGGACTGCCGCCTGCCCTCGTCTCGGCGACGGCGAGATCCCAACCTTCATTGACCGTGCGGAGTTTGAGAGCGACTTCGACGAAGCCTGGCGCATCCTCAAGGTGACCCAGAGCGCATTCGCAACCTTCCCGCTCGGCGACCAACTCCGCGAGCGTCTCGGTGCAAAGTACAACGTGGGCCGTAGCGCGGACCGCAACGTGCAGCCAATGCCGCTCGCCGTTCAGGTGAAGGACAACCGCACCTGGTGGACCGGAACCGATGTAATCATCGAGTCGATCCTTCCGTCGGAGCGATTCCACCTGATTCCAGACACCTTGGTGACTGAGGTCATTCACGACGGCACCCGCGCTACCGGCGTGAGAATCAAGAATCAGAACACCGGAGCCGAGAGCGCTGTGGACGCGGATGTCGTTTTTGTCGCCGGCGACTCAATTCGCACCCCGCAGCTTCTCTTCAAGTCGGGCATTCGCCCCAAGGCGCTCGGCCACTACCTCAACGATCACGGACAGGTTCTGGGCCTGGCCGAGCTGCCTGAAGATCTCACCGCTACTACCGAAAAGCCAAACCGCATCGGCGCTCTTGCTCCTCACAGTGGAATCAGCTGGATTCCCTACGACCGCGAGACCTTCCCGGTTCACGCTCAGATCATGCAGATGGATGCTTCACCGATTCCACTGCACGACATGAAGGAGCCGCGCCCGGGAGCATTCGTTGGTGTTGGACTCTTCGTCCCGAAAGACGTTCAGGCAGCCGACCGCGTGGAGTTCTCCGACACCGAGACCGACTTCTTTGGCATGCCAAAGCCGAGCCTCTTCTACAAGCTCACCGCCGAAGACGACCGTCGCTTTGCAGAGGCCAAGGAGCTCCTGACCGGCGTCATGGAGACCATCGGAACCCCGCTGGGCAACGGTGCAATCGTGATGCCTCCGGGCAGCTCGCTGCACTACATGGGCACTGTTCGCATGGGCGCCTCCGATGACGGTACAAGCGTCTGCGACCAGAACTCCAGGATCTGGAACTTCGAAAACCTTTACGTGGGCGGCAACGGTGTGATCCCAACCGAGACCGCAGCAAACCCAACCCCAACTTCAATCGCGTTCGCCATCAAGGCAGCGCGATCCATCGCCCGAACCGTCAGCAAAGGAAACTAACCAAAATGATGCGTGACAACATAATCGAGCCGGGGAGCCTGCGCCTAAACGGCAACACGCTCTCGGTCAAGGTGCACATGCCCTGGTACCGAGCGCTGCCACTCTCATCGGTGTGCGACCTGGTGCTGGACATTGACGGCCACGCGGTTGCCCCAGAATCAATCCACTGGCTGATCAACGGCACCAACTACGCGGCCGCAGAGCTGCCACCCCTGCACACCGAATGGTGGTTTGTCACCGATGCAGCCGTGCTGTCCGGAACCCTGAGCGATGAGGCGGTTGCCGCACTCGACCCGGCTGCGGACCACGCGGTTCACGTTGGCCTGGGTATCTACATTCCTTACATCGATGCCGGCGCCGGCACCCTGCTGGTTCACGAAGGTGACCGCAAGACCCTAAAGATTGAGAAGGCTGCCTAATGACTGAGCTAAAGCAAGGCCACCTGCAGGGAACCACCCTTTACAGCTACACCCGCATGTTCCACGAGGGCAAGGCCACCATGGAGGATCTCATCCGCGAGGTCGCTCGCCGCGGCCAGGGTCCCGGCCTCGAGGTCATCGGTTTCCAGAGCATTCGCAACTGGCCAAACCCGGGTGCCGAGTTCATCAAGAGTTTCCGAGCCATCATGGACGAGACCGGCCTGATTCCAACCTCTATGGCGGTCAACGCCGACATCGGTCTTCGTCGTGATCGCAACCTCACCCACGACGAGATGATCGACTACATGGCCGCTCAGATCAACATGGCATCCACTCTGGGCTTCCCGGTGGCTCGCGTTCAGATCTCGATGACCCCGGATGTTATGGAGGCATTGCTTCCGGTTGCAGAGAAGGCAAACGTCAAGCTGGGTCTGGAGATCCACTCGCACCACTCGCCACGTCACCCAGAGATGGTTGCTCACCGTGAGCGCTACGAGAAGCTCAACAGTGGCTTCCTCGGTTTCGTGCCAGACTTCGGCACCACCTGCATCGGCATGCCACCATCGCTGATTGAGAAGTACCGCAAGACCGGTGTTCCTGAAGAGATGATCACTGAGCTCGAGGCTCTTTGGCAGGTTCACCACTCCGAGGGTGCCCCACACGACGGCCCAACTCAGGGTAAGCGCATGGGACAGGTTGCGGGCATCGCCGCCAAGTACGGCTTCGGCGAGACGGCCATCGACTATGCCATCAACCACTGTGGACTCTTCGGTCACGCCGACCCAGAGGAGTGGCGCGACATCATGCACCTGGTCTGGCACACCCACGGCAAGTTCTTCGGAATGCACGATGGCGTTGAGCCAACCACTCCGCTGCCGGCAATCATGAAGGTCTACGCCGACACCGGTTACACCGGATCCATCTCATCGGAGTATGAGGGCTTCCACTGGAACAACTGGAGCAACCCGTTTGACCAGGTTGACGCTCACCAGAAGTACATTCGCGAAATCATGGAGGGCTACGGCTACCAGGTAAGGACCAAGGCATAATGGCAACTCACGACACAATCCTCAACAGCAAGAGCCTTGAGGTTATCCCCGACGGCCTGAGCCTCGCGCTCACCATTCCCTGGTACCGCAGCCTCTGGGTGAGCAGCATCAGCAGCATCGCTGTGACCCTCGACGGTCAGGAGCTAGCGCAGGACAAGATGAGCTTCCGCATCAACGGCAAGCGCTTCACCCTGGACGAAGTTCCAAACCAGTGGGAAGAACTCTGGTTCATGCAGGACCGCGCCTACCTCGACATGCACCTCGGTGCCGCCGGTGCTGTTGGCAGCGATCACACCATCACCTTCCACATCGAGCTCCGCCTGCCTTACATGCAGATCAAGCCGGGCTTCTACCTACCAAACATCGTTCACCAGACCGTGACTCTGAAAGTGCAGGGCTAATCATGACTGACGTAGCAACCAAGGCCAAGTTCAAGCTTGGCGTCACCCTGTACTCCTTCAGCGCGGAGTGGGCCGCCGGCCAGTATGACCTCGAGAGCATGCTCGCTCGCGTTGGCGAGCTGGGCATCGGACCTGGCGTTGAAATCATGGCCTCGCAGACCGTGCGCACCTATCCATACACCGACGATGCCTTCATCAAGCAGTGGCTGGGGCTTTGTGACAAGTACGGATTTGAACCTTCTGCCTACGGCACCAACCTAGACATGGGACGCAACCGCGCCAAGGAAATGAGCCTGGACGAAGAGTTCGACTTTGTGCTCACCCAGATTGAAGCCGGAGCCAAGATGCGCTTCCCGGTCATCAAGATTCAGAGTGCCGGCAGCGAGCTGCTAACCAAGCTTCTGCCTCACGCCGAGCGCCTCAACGTGAAGCTGGGCTACGAGATCCACGCTCCTGAGGGTCCCAACACCCCGAAGATCATGGCCATCCGTGAAACGTACGACAAGATTGGTTCACCGCTGCTTGGCTTTGTGCCGGACTTCTCGTCCACCATGTCCAACATGGGCCGAACTATGCTCCAGGCGTTCCGCGACAAGGGGCTCGACGAGGCCGCCATCGTGAAGGTCCAGGAAGTCTGGGCCAAGGACACTCCTGTGTTCGAGCGCATCGGTGAATTTGTGGCCTACCTGGAAGGCCGCGGTCTAGACCCGAACATGCTTGGCCCGTTCGGCCGCATGGCTTTCAATATGAACGGCCACATCAACCCGCTGGAGTGGAACGACATCATGCACCAGATTGTGCATGTCCACGCCAAGTTCTTTGACATGAACCCAGACGGTCAGGTTGACGCCATTGATTACCCGCTGCACACCAAGATTCTGGTTGAGGGTGGGTACGACGGCTACATCTCCAGCGAGTGGGAGGGTCACGCCTTCGCCGACCTGGGTGTGATGGATCCATTCATCGTGGTCAAGCAGCAGCAGGACCTAATGAAGAAGTACATGTAACAAAACCATCCAACAAACCGCACAAACCCCACCAGCCGAATTGGCTCGGTGGGGTTTGTTCTATTTGAGTTTGGATACTACCTAGAGAGAGCCTTATGGTAACGAAACCCTAACTAATGAAACGATTCACAAGGGGCCGTTATACCTTTGGTCTCAACCGGTCAGGACTGACCGACCATTTTGCAGTGACGCAAACAAAAGGAGATGTAATGAATCGCATCACGATTCGTCGTTTTGCCGCAGGTGCGGTAGCGGCGGCTCTGGTACTCACTGGCCTTTCTGCCACCACCAGCGCAAGCGCGGCAACCCGCGCCCTGGTCATCGGTCTGGGATCTGACCCAGCACCAACCACTTACGACCCAGTGGCCTATTCGGCTGGACAGCGTCTTTTCTATGAGTCGCTTTACGACTCACTGTTCTACCCAGACGGCAAGGGTGGTGAGAACCCAGGTCTGGCAACCAGCTACACAGTAGGCGCCGACAAGAAGTCCATCGTCCTGAACCTTCGCACCGGAGTTAAGTTCTCTGACGGTTCCACTTTCAGCGGTGACACCGTTAAGGCAAACCTTGGCCGCGCAATCACCGCAACCAAGGACGACAACCTGGCCTCGTACCAGATCTTCGAAAAGGGCGGCAGCAGCGAGATCACCTCGGTGACCGCGAGCGGCAACAGCGCCACCATCAACTTCGCCAAGGCGCAGGGCGACATCCCAAGCCTGTTCACCGGCGTTGCCGGCATGATGGTTTCGAGCGCTGCTGCGGCAAACCCTGCATCGCTGAAGCTTGCACCAGTGGGCTCGGGTCCATACGTGCTTTCCAAGGCCGGAACCATCAAGGGTTCCAGCTACAAGGAGACCAAGAACACCGGACACTGGAACTCCAACAGCTACAAGGCAACCAGCCTGCTGTACCGTATCTACCTGAACGGTCAGGCCGGAGCCAACGCTCTCGCAACCGGTCAGATTGATATCTACGACCGCATCAACTCGGCCCAGGTAGCCTTCCTAACCAAGGTCCACGCCGGCATCAACTCCATGGGTGGTCACGTATTCTGGCTCAACTTCTGGAACGGTGGCCAGAACCCTCCTGGACACGCAATCGCAGGCAACAAGAACGTCCGCCTTGCCCTCAGCTACGCAACCGACCGCGCAGCACTGGTCAAGCAGCTGTTCCCTGGAGACCGTCCAACCGCCAACTTCATCCCTAAGGGTGCATCTGGCTACGACGCTTCCCTGGAGAGCGCCTACGCCTACAGCCCAACCAAGGCAAAGCAGCTGCTTGCTGACGCTGGTGTGAAGAACCTGACCCTCGAGACCATCATTGGTCCGGGAGATGTTGCCTACGCACAGGCGCTCACCGCACAGTGGGCCAAGGTTGGCGTAACCCTGAAGGCCAAGGTCTTCTCGTCCATCGATGAGCTCTTCGGCGCAGTTGGCTCCGAGCCATTCGGTTTCTTCGACACCGTGGTTTCGAACCCTGCGGGCTTCGCTGCCGGTGTCCTGGTTTACGGATTCGGTAACTTCCTCGGAACCAAGAACGACGCAGTCAACGGCAGCCTGGGTGCAGCTCTGGGTGCTCCTTCGAACGCAACCCTGAAGGCACTCAACGATGCACTGGTAAACGAGGCCTGGATCATTCCAATCCGCGAGGGCTTCGACTACTCGGGATACAACGCCAAGACCGTCAAGCAGCCAGCAGTTGGCGTTGATGGAACCGTTGTCCCGATGCTCTCGGACATCTCGTTCAAGTAACAACCAACTAGGAGTGTGGGGGTGCGCCTAGGCGCACCCCCACACTTACCTATAGAAAGCAACAAATGATTCTCAAGCTCATCGGCAAGCGCCTTGGTATGGGTGTGCTCACCCTGCTGGCGGCTGCCCTGATCACCTTCTTCCTGGTGCACCTGCAGAAGGGCAGCCCCGGTGTGATCATCGGTGGCATGGGTGCCACAAAAGACAAGATCTGGCAGATCGATGAGCAAATCGGCTGGCACCAGCCGCTCTGGCAGCAGTTCTTCAACTGGCTGGTAAACATCCTTCAGGGCAACCTGGGCAACTCCTACATCGATGGTCGCAACCTGAGTGACGAGATCATCACTCGAATCTCGGTGACCGCAACCCTCGCGCTCGGCGCAGTGGTCGTGCTGTCTATCCTCGGTGTCTTGGTCGGCGTAATCGCCGCGGTTCGTGGCGGCATCGTTGACCGCATCCTCAACTCATCCTCGGCGTTCATATTTGCGCTGCCTCCCTACTGGCTTGCCGTGCTGCTAGTCCTGGTCTTCGCGGTGTTCAACCCTTGGCTCCCAGCCACCGGCTACATCATGTTTGCCGACGACCCAGTGGGCTGGGCGCAGTCACTGATTCTCCCCGTGATGGCCCTCGCAATTCCGAGCGCGGCCGGTCTGGCTCGTTCAACTCGCGCAGCCATGCTTGAGGCCTACA
>JAGWUG010000026.1 GCA_028868555.1 Actinomycetales bacterium
TGGCGGTTGAGCACCAGGACGGAAATCTTGTGATTCGCCAGCAGGTTGCGCATCTGCGCCATGACAGCCGGTGAGGCGTCCTGCTCTTGCTCAACCGCGTTGCGGAAACTGGCGGGTGTGACGTCCTTGATTCCAAGGTCCGCCAGAAGGTAGGCGGCGAAAGACTCGGTCAGTAGGGCGGTTTTGGGCGAGGCCGTATTCGCGACCTTGAAGGAGTCCTCGCGCGCGATCAGCTTCTGGAGCTCGCCGTCGTATGCGGCGGCTCGGTCCTGGATGTCGATGGCCTGCTGCTGAGTTTGCATTGCCATGCGCTCGGCGTTGGACAGCACCTGAACCGCGCGAACCACGGTTCGGACGCTGTACCAGAAGTGCGGGTTGGCGCTGTTGCTGCGCAGCTGGTGGGCCAGGTTCAAGTTGGTGATGGAGTTGATGGCCGGGCGGGCGTTCACCAGCTTGGAAAAGAAGGTGTCGTAGTCGGCACCGTTGGCAACGGTGATGTCGGCCTTGTTTACCGCCAGCTGGTCGCGCACCGAGGCCTCGTAGCTGTGAGGATCGCGACCCGGTCCGGCGATGATGGCGCGGGTGGTCACATCGGTGCCACCGATTGCCTTGGCGATATCTGCCCAGACGGCAACGGAAGAGAGAACGGTGGCTGGGCCAGAGTGCGGAACGTATTCGGTCTCGCGCGGGGCAGGGTTGGCACAGCCCGTGAGCAGGCCGGCGAGCAAAGCGAAGCCGGCTACCGAGCCGAAGGCTCGGTCAAATTTTTTGTCATTCCAGCACACAGTGCAAGGCTAGGCCTTGTTGATAATGATTGTCAATACGCCTAGACGTTGCCTTGACGTTGACCTAAACCGAGCCGGGAAACCCGCCCCGGAATTAGTCCAGAAGCAGTGCCGGTTCCTCAATCACCGATGCCACGTCCTGCACAAAGCGGCTGGCAACGTCTCCGTCAACCACGCGGTGGTCGAAGGTGGCACCAATGGTGGTCACCTGGCGAACCTGGATCTCGTTGTTGACCACCCAAGGCTTCGGGCGGATCGAGCCGAGGGCCACGATGGCGCACTCGCCAGGGTTCAGAATCGGGGTTCCGGTGTCCACACCAAACACACCGATGTTGGTGATGGTGATGGTTCCGTTCTGCATCTCGGCAGGCTGGGTCTTGCCCTCGCGAGCGGTGGTGGCAAGCTGCTCAATGGCCTTGGCCAGCTCCAACATGGACATCTGGTCGGCGTCCTTGATGTTCGGAACAATCAGACCGCGCGGAGTTGCCGCGGCAATTCCAAAGTTCACAAAGTTGTGCACGATGATCTCTTCATCGGTGAAGGTGGCGTTCACCATTGGGTTGCGGCGCACCGCCCACATCATGGCCTTGGCCATGATCAGCAGCGGGGTAACCTTCACGCCGGCAAAGTCGGTGGAAGCCTTCAGACGCTTGACGTACTCCATGGTGCGGGTGGCGTCCACGTCCACAAAAATGCTCACGTGCGGAGCCTGGAATGCGCTGGTCACCATGGCGTTGGCAATGGCTTTGCGCACACCCTTCACCGGAATGCGGGTCTCGCGCTCGCTCGGGGCATCAGGGGTGGTCAGGTTTCTAAACACCGATGCCTGCTGTGCCGCGTTGACCACGTCTTCGCGGGTGACCTCGCCGGCTAGGCCGGTTGGGGTGACCTTGGTGATGTCAACGTTGAGTTCCTTTGCCAGCGCGCGGGTTGGCGGCTTGGCAATCACGTTCTCTTCGCCCAGGCCAACCACGATGTTCTGCTGGGCCGATGCGATTGGAAGAGCTGCGGTGGCTGCCGCCGGCGCTGGGATTCCACCCGGGACGGTGCGTCCGCGGCGACGGGTTCCGCCCATAGCGTGGCTCACGCCGTAGCCAACCAGGTTGGCCGGAGCCTTCTCCTCGGTGGCTGCAACTGGGGTGGCGACTGCCGGGGCATCGGTGGATGCTGGGGCTGAAACCGGTGCTGCGGCCTGAGCGGCCTGAGCCGCCGCTGCAGTCTCTGCGTTGGTGGCAATCATGGTGTGCATTTGCTGGGCAGGTGCACCAGGGGTGCTTGCGCCAACCGCGCCGTCGGCAACGGTCACAGCGATGATCGGCTTGCCCACCTCGACGGTGTCGCCCTCGTTGGCCATCAGCTGAGTGATGGTTCCGGCGAAAGGACATGGCAGTTCCACCAGCGACTTCGCGGTCTCAATCTCGCAGATGATCTGGTTCACGCCAACGGTGTCGCCGGGCTTGACCATCCAGGTGACAATCTCGGCCTCGGTTAGGCCTTCGCCAACATCCGGGAGATTGAAGTACGCCAGCTGACTCATCGGGGTGCCTTCCTAAAACAACAACTAGTACGCGAGAACGCGGTCAACGGCCTCGAGGATGCGATCTGCGTCGGGCAGGAAGACCTCTTCCAGCTTGGCCGCAGGGTAAGGAATGTCAAAGCCGCCAACGCGCAGAACCGGAGCCTGCAGCTGGTAGAAGGCCTGCTCGGCCACGCGGGCTGCAACCTCCGATGCCACCGACACAAAGTTTGGAGCCTCGCTGGCAACCACCAGGCGGCCGGTCTTCTTCACGGAGTTGACCACCGTGGTGAAGTCGATCGGGCTGATGGAGCGAAGGTCAACAACCTCGATGCTGATTCCCTCTTCGGCCGCGATCTGCGCGGCCTGAAGCGCCACGGTGACCATCGGACCGTAGGTGGCCAGGGTCACGTTGTGACCCTCGTGCAGAACGCGTGCGCTGTGCAGCGGCAGTGGTGGCTGGTCCAGGTTGACCGGACCCTTCTGCCAGTAGCGGCGCTTCGGCTCAAAGAACAGAACCGGGTCATCGGAGTCAATGGCCTGCTGAATCATCCAGTAGGCGTCGTTCGGGTTGCTCGGGCTAACCACGCGCAGACCCGGGGTGTGGGCAAAGTATGCCTCAGGGCTCTCGGAGTGGTGCTCAACCGCACCGATGCCGCCGCCGTAAGGAACGCGGATCACAACCGGCATGCGGTGGTAACCCTCGGAACGGTTGGTCATCTTGGCCAGCTGAGTGGTGATCTGGTCGAATCCAGGGAAGATGAAGCCGTCGAACTGAATCTCACAGACCGGACGGTAGCCGCGCATGGCCAGGCCAATTGCGGTTCCGATGATGCCCGATTCGGCGATTGGAGAGTTGAATACCTGAGCGTCGCCAAACTCCTTATGCAGACCCTCGGTCACACGGAAAACGCCACCCAGCTGGGCTACGTCCTCACCAAACATGAGAACCTTGCGGTTCTCGGCAAGCTTGTTGCGCAGACCGGCGTTGATTGCGCGGGCGATGGCCATCTCTTGGAAGTTAGTCATTATTCGCCTCCGCCGTTGCTGGCGCCAGCGATGCCGCCGTAGTAGCTGCCCGAGTTTTCAACCGGGGCAACCTCGCCTGACTTGTCGGCGAGCGCCTCTTCGTTGATCACGTTGTGGAGCTGGGTCGAAGGGTGGGCCTCGTCCTCAAAGCTTGCCTCATACTCGGTGAGCCAGGCCAGCTGCTCCTCGATGAGCGGGTGTGGCTCCGAGTAGACGTACTTGAACATGTTCTCGAACGGCGGGTTGGCGAGAGCAAAGGTCTTGGCGCGGATCTCTTCGGCCAGCTTGTCGCCGTCGGCGGCGCAGTCATCGAAGAAGGCTTGCCCAACACCCTGGTTGCGCAGGAACTTCTCCAGGCGCATGATCGGGTCGCGCGCCTTCCACCGCTCGGTCTCCTCGTTGCTGCGGTACTTGGTTGGGTCGTCGCTCGTGGTGTGAGCACCGATGCGGTAGGTCAAGGCCTCGATCAGCGATGGGCCGCGTCCTGCGCGGGCATCGTCCATGAGCTTGGCGGTAACCGCGTAGGAGGCAAGCACGTCGTTGCCATCGATGCGGATACCCGGAACACCGAAGCCATCGCCGCGGCGGTAGAGCGGAACGGTGGTCTGCGAAGAGGTTGGGCTGGAGATGGCCCACTGGTTGTTCTGGATGAAGAACACCTGAGGGGTGTTGTTTACCGCGGCAAACAGGAGCGCCTCGCTGACATCACCCTCGGCCGTGGCGCCATCACCGATGTAGGTGATTACGGCCTGGTCAACCTCAGGGTCGCCAGTGCCCATGTTTCCGTCGAACTTCACGCCCATGGCGTAGCCGGTGGCGTGTAGCGCCTGCGAACCGAGAACGATTGCGTAGAGGTGGAAGCGGGTGGCGTCTGGGTTCCAGCCGCCGTGGTTCACACCTCGGAGCATCTTGAGGATGCTCATGAGGTCGATGCCGTGGGTGATGGCTACGCCGTGCTCGCGGTAGCTGGGGAAGATGTGGTCGTTGTGGCCAACTCCGTAGCCAGAACCAACCTGCGCGCCTTCCTGGCCGATGGCGGGAATCCAGAGGCCCAGCTGGCCCTGGCGCTGCAACGCGGTGGCTTCGTTGTCGAAGCGACGGATGCGGGCCATGTCGCGGTAGAACTTGAGGTAATCGGCCTCGGTAAGGCGCTTCAGGTACTCGCCGTACTCGCCCCACTGGGATGGCACGGCGAACTCTCCCTCCGGGGAGAGAAACTGAACCATCGGAATATTGCCGGAGTCTTGCTCACTCATCAGAACCAATTTAGTTGCCAAACTGGCACAATCGAAACATGAAGCGTTTTGTAGTTGGAACTGTTATCAATGCCGCGGGCCTCTGGCTCACCACTCTCGTGGTGCCAGCCATTGTTATGCACCCATACGGCGGTGACGGCACCTGGCAGACCATTGGTTCGTTCCTGTTGATCGGCGCAATTTTTGGTCTGGTGAATGGCATCATTGCCCCGGTAATCAAGGTGCTCAGCTTCCCGCTCTACCTGCTGACCTTCGGCCTGATCTCTTTTGTCATCAACGGCGCGCTGCTGATTTTTGTCTCTTACCTGTCCGGCCTCATCCACGGCGGCGGTCTCATCATCAGTGGTTTCAGCAACGGCGGTCTCTCCTGGGAGGCCCTCGGCTGGGCGGTCCTGGGCGCAATCGTCATGTCGATTGCCACCTTCCTGACCCGCTCCATCCTCAAAGCGGTGAAGTGGCTCTAGCCGCTAACCTCTAGACCCCAACCCGGGCCTGCCGGCTCCTGACTGCCGGCCGCAGGCCTCGATTAATTTTTGACGCGCACTGCCTCGAAACTGGTGCGGGCTGCGGAGCCCGACAGACGTCCGCCTCTCATGTTGGCAAGCGCTTCATTTAGCTTCGAGTGCTCTGAAGGCGACAGCTGGCTCAGGCTCTCCTGGTAGCTGTGCAGGTAGTGGGTGTCTAGACCCGAGGGGTTTAGCTTCACCGTGGTCCAGTTGGCGGTGTTTTTGTGTTCGGCCAGGTCCAGTTTGGGCACCAGATCATCGGTGTGCTCAAGTGAGATCACCTTGGTATCTGCCGGCAGCTGAGCGGCGCTGATTGGGCTAGCCACAGCAACCAGACCGGAAACTCTGCCACCCAGGTGTGTAACGGCACCGGAGGCAATCAGGTTGGCGCCAACGATGCCACCCTCCGAGTAGCCCACCAGCGTGAGTGAGTCCCCCGGTTTGGTGCCGAAGCCCTTTGCGCTGAGCGCCTGGACGGCCGCGCGCTCCGGAGCCGACACTCCTGGACGCGCGAAGGCCGCCAAGTCGGATGCGAGATCGAATGCCTTGGTGCTGCCCACCGGCGCCCAGTCCTGGGTTCCGGGCAGGTAAATGGTGAACTGACGTCCGGCGGGACCCGCGCTGTTTTCCACCAGAATCTGTTGGCTAACGCTTGCCCGCTGCAGGCGTCCCACTAGGCCGGAAAGCGATGCCACGGCGGCCACCGAAGCACTTCCGACGGCGGTTGCGACTACTGGCGTCTCACCGCCACCAATCAACCTGTCGGCAAAGTATCCAGCGGCGGCAACGGCCCGCGCCAATTGAGGTTCGATCGAGGAAAACTGCTTCACGAATTCGGGAGTCAAAAGTGCCTCCGCGCTCTCGTAGTTTCCTGCCGATGCGAAACAAGACACCGCCAGCTGTTTGATGTCCTCGGCAATCGGCGTTAGGAGAGTTATCCCAAGCGCCATGGTCACCGGGCGCCCGGCTCGAGCCAGGTGCGAGGCCTCGATGGCGGCGATGCTGGTGAGTAGGACAGTGCCAACGATGTGAAGTTTGAACGGATCAACAGCGAACTTTGCGGGCGCAGCGATTTGGTTCACAGCAGAACCGCCACGGTCTCGGCCACCGATTCGGTGATGTAGGCGAGGTCGAGCTGGCTGGAGGCCTCCTCCAGTCGGTGGAGGATTTCGTTGAGCCGTCGGTCAAAGTCGGTCTTTGCCGGCCCTTCCCACTCGGGCACGCCATCCAAGGCGCGCATGAGGATTGCAGCCGCCTGGGTGAGCGCAAATTCACGGATGTTGAAAGCAGACATAGACCAAAGTTTGCCCAGCCAGCCTCCAGCTTGGGCTAGCCCCAGGGCAAGCTGTGGAAAACTTGGCAAAATAGATGGGTGAGCAATCTTTCTGTGCAGCCCCTAAGCCCCCTCGACGGCCGTTACCGCGGTGCGGTAGCCGACCTCGGCATTCACCTCTCGGAGGCCGGCCTCAACCGCGCCCGGATCCACGTTGAGATTGAGTGGCTCATCTTCCTGGCCAACCAGGACGTTTTGGGCATCAACCGCCCATTCACCGATGCCCAGATCGCGCAGCTGCGCGCAGTGGTCACCAACTTCGGCGACGCCGATGTGGCCGAGCTTGCCAAGACCGAGGCGGTAACCCAGCATGACGTGAAGGCAGTGGAGTACTTCGTCCGCGAGCGCCTCACCCAGATTGGTCGCAGCGACCTCCACGAGCTCACCCACTTTGCCTGCACCAGCGAGGACATCAACAACCTGTCCTACGCCATCACCGTTCGCGACGCAGTGGCCCAGGTTTGGCTCCCGAAGGTGGCCGCCCTACTTGCCAAGCTGCGTGACATGAGCGCCAAGTATGCATCGGTGCCAATGATGAGCCGCACCCACGGCCAGCCTGCCACCCCAACCACCATGGGCAAGGAGCTGGCGGTGTTCATCTACCGCCTGGAGCGCCAGGTGAAGCGCGTTGAGGCTGCCGAGTACCTGGGCAAGTTCTCCGGCGCCACCGGCACTTTCAGCGCACACGTGGTTGCCGCGCCGCAGGTTGACTGGGTGGGTGTGAGCGAGCGTTTCGTGACCGGCCTTGGCCTCACCTGGAACCCGCTGACCACTCAGATTGAGAGCCACGACTGGCAGGCCGAGCTGTACGGTTCGGTTGCGCTATTCAACCGCATTCTGCACAACCTGTGCACCGATGTCTGGACCTACATCAGCCTGAACTACTTCAAGCAGATTCCTGTGGCCGGCGCCACCGGTTCGTCTACCATGCCGCACAAGGTAAACCCAATCCGCTTTGAGAACGCCGAGAGCAACCTGGAACTTTCCAACGCCATCCTCGACTCGCTTTCGGCCACCCTGGTGACCAGCCGTCTTCAGCGTGACCTCACCGACTCGTCCTCGCAGCGCAACATCGGCCTTGGCTTTGGCCACTCGGTGCTGGCGCTTGACAACGTGGTTCGCGGTCTCGGCCAACTGGAGCTGAACGAGGGCGTGCTGCTGGCCGACCTGCTGGACAACTGGGAGGTGCTGGGTGAGGCCATCCAGACCCTCATCCGTGCCGAGGTTGCTGCCGGTCGCAGCGACATCAGCAACCCTTACGAGCTTTTGAAGGAACTCACCCGCGGCAAGCGCATCGGTGGAGACGACCTGATTACCTTTGTGAACGGACTGAACCTGGAGCAGGAGGCCAAGGACCGCCTGCTCTCGCTGAAGCCAAACACCTATGTGGGTGTGGCTGCGGCCCTGGCGGCTCGCGTTCAGTAACCCGCAGCGTTAGCGCGGCTCAGGCGCGCTCGAATTGGAAAACCGCCCTTATCAGGCAACTGACGGGGCGGTTTTTCTTTGCCTGCACCACTTTAGGCTCGGGCTAAAACTTGGTTACTTGAGACGCGGCTCGTTTGGGTTGTGGTTGTCATCCTTGACGGTGAGGGCCAGGGTGGCAATGCCAACCAGAACCACGATGAAGGTGATGCCGCCCCAGATGAGGCCGGACGCCAACTGATTTGGCTTGTTGGCCCAGACCACGCCGCCAACCACGATTGCCGAAATGAACGACAGCGTGAGGTAAACGCGCACGCCGATTTTGCTGTTTGGGTTGGTCATGTTTTAAGCCTAACTGGTGGTGCTGAATTTAGTTTCGGGCGGTTCGGTCGCTGGCCGCCGAGATGCCAAGGTGGACTGCGCAAATCATCATGTAGGCGCCAAAGAAACCAACAGCATCTACCGCGCGAAGATTTCCCACCAGGAACAGAACGCCGATGATCAAACCCAGAATCGCGCTAACCAGGTTCTCTTTTCCGCGCAGGGTCTTGAAGCCGGAGCGTCGGGCCAGAACCACCTCAAAGAGCGCCGATGCCAGACCCCAGGCGGCCACCAAATAGCGGAACCA
>JAGWUG010000027.1 GCA_028868555.1 Actinomycetales bacterium
TGCTGGATGCAAACGGGGTGACCGAGTTTGACGCCATCGGTGGACTAACCATGGGCGCGGACCCGGTGGCCACCGCCGTAATGCACCAGGCAGCCGCCCGCGGCCGCAGCATCGATGCCTTTGTGGTGCGCAAGCAGGCCAAGGCTCACGGCATGGGGCGCCAGGTTGAAGGCCCTGACGTGAAGGGTCGCCGCGTTGTAGTGGTTGAGGACACCAGCACCACCGGAGGCTCGCCGCTCACCGCGGCCGAGGCCCTCGAGCAGGCCGGCGCAATCATCGTCGCCGTTGCCACAGTTGTGGATCGTTCCACCGGTGCCCAGCAGGTTATTGAGGCCAAGGGCTACAAGTACCTGAGCGCGGTTGGCCTGGGAGACCTCGGCCTCGCATAAACAGTGGTTTTACCTTAAAACGGGGTCGGCTTCGACCCCGTTTTTACGTTTCCAAGGTAAATAAATTACGAAATTATTTCGACACGCCGATTAAGTGGATATGGGCCCAAAACACTAGATATAGTGTTCTTACGAAGAAATAGACCTAGAACTAGGGATGTAAGCTGTATTTCGGCTGAAATCCTCGGATCCGGTTTGTCAGCGAAACCGCATCGTCAGTGATGATGAGCGGCATCGGTGATGACAGTGGCCAGCACAGGCCGCGGAACCAAGCACTAGCGAGGGTTAGGGAACAAGAAAGATTGAAAATGACTACCGACAACACCGTGGTTTACACCCTTCCATCGTGCGTCCAGTGCGACAGCACCAAGCGCTTGCTGAAGCGCGAGAACATCTCGTTCACCGAGGTTGACCTGAGCCAGGACGAAGAGGCCATGGCTATGGTTCGCTCGCTCGGCTACAGCGCCGCTCCGGTTGTCATCTCGGGTGACAAGCACTGGTCGGGCTTCAAGATGGACAACATCCTCTCCCTAGCTTCCTAATCCAAATAGACGATCCGGATACAGATCGTGTTTGACATCGTCTATTTCTCCAGCACCTCAGAAAACACAAAAAGGTTTGTTGACAAACTCGGTTTGGTTTCCAGGCGTATCCCGCTGCTAACCAAAGATGTGGAAGGTTTCCACATCTCCACCCCGAGTGTGTTGGTTCTCCCCACCTATGGCGGCGGGGAGGACAAACGAGCGGTTCCCATTCAGGTAATCAAATTCCTGAATGACCCCGTCAACCGGAGCTTGATTGTCGGAGTAATCGCCACCGGCAACACCAACTTCGGAACTACCTACGCCGTGGCTGGTGATATCGTCTCCGCAAAGCTTCAGGTTCCTCTCCTCTACAGAGTGGAAATCCTAGGCACCCCAAATGACATCTTCGAAGTAAAAGAAAGACTCCAGAAACTATGGGACCTACAGCAGAACTCGCACCAGAGTCCAGCATTCTCAAGCTAGACGACAACGCTCTTGAGAGCGCGATGAGCTACCACGAGCTCAACGCCATGATCAACCTGTGGTCGGCCGACGGCAAGATGCAGATTGAGAAGGACAAGCTGGCGGTACACAAGTACTTCCTGGACCACGTCAACCTCAACACCGTGTTCTTCCACTCGCTGCGCGAGCGCCTGAGCTACCTCGTTGAGCACCAGTACTACGAGCAGCAGGTTCTGGACCAGTACTCGTTCAACTACATCGAGAAGCTGCACAACCTGGCCTACTCCAAGAAGTTCCGCTTTGAGACCTTCCTGGGTGCCTACAAGTTCTACACCTCGTACGCCCTGAAGACTTTCGATGGCAGCCGCTACCTGGAGCGCTTCGAGGACCGCGTAGTCATGGTTGCCCTCACCCTGGCCAACGGTGACGAGCGCTTCGCCACTCACCTGATGGAAGAGATCATCTCCGGTCGCTTCCAGCCAGCCACCCCAACCTTCCTCAACTGTGGAAAGAAGCAGCGCGGCGAGCTCGTCTCCTGCTTCCTGCTCCGCATTGAGGACAACATGGAGTCCATCTCCCGCGCCATCAACTCCTCGCTCCAGCTGTCCAAGCGCGGCGGTGGCGTTGCCCTGAGCCTCAGCAACATCCGTGAGCACGGCGCACCGATCAAGCAGATCGAGGGCCAGAGCTCGGGAATCATCCCGGTCATGAAGCTTCTGGAAGACTCCTTCAGCTACGCCAACCAGCTGGGTGCTCGTCAGGGTGCCGGTGCTGTTTACCTGAACGCTCACCACCCAGACATCATGCGCTTCCTCGACACCAAGCGTGAGAACGCCGACGAGAAGATCCGCATCAAGTCGCTGTCCATCGGTGTGGTAGTTCCAGACGTAACCCTGGAGCTGGCCCGCAACAACGAGGACATGTACCTCTTCTCCCCATATGACGTTGAGCGCGTTTACGGCATCCCATTCGGCGACATCTCGGTGACCGAGAAGTACCAGGAGATGGTGGACGACCCACGCATCAAGAAGACCAAGATCAAGGCTCGCGTGCTCTTCGAGCGCATCGCCGAGCTGCAGTTCGAGTCGGGCTACCCATACGTAATGTACGAGGACACCGTGAACGCGGCCAACCCAATCAAGGGTCGCATCAACATGTCCAACCTCTGCTCCGAGATCCTCCAGGTGAACACTCCAACCACCTACAACGAGGACCTCAGCTACGCGAACATCGGTAAGGACATCAGCTGCAACCTCGGTTCGCTGAACATCGCCCTCACCATGGACGGTGGCAACCTGGGTCAGACCGTCGACATCTCCATCCGCGCCCTCTCGGCCGTGAGCGAGATGAGCGACATTGAGTCGGTTCGTTCCATCGCAGACGGCAACGCCAAGAGCCACGCCATCGGCCTCGGCCAGATGAACCTCCACGGCTACCTAGCCCGCGAGCACATCCACTACGGTTCCGAAGAAGGCATCGACTTCACGAACATCTACTTCTACACCGTGCTGTTCCACGCCATCAAGGCTTCCAACCAGATCGCAATCGAGCGCAAGCAGGCCTTCGATGGCTTCGAGGACTCCAAGTACGCCACCGGTGAGTTCTTCCAGAAGTACATCAAGCAGGTTTGGGCCCCGGAGACCACCAAGGTCAAGGAGATCTTCAAGAACGCCAAGATCGCCATCCCAACTCAGCACGACTGGGAGAAGCTGGCCAAGTCGGTTGCCAAGCACGGTATCTACAACCAGAACCTGCAGGCAGTTCCACCAACCGGTTCCATCTCGTACATCAACAACTCCACCTCGTCGATCCACCCTGTGGCCTCGAAGATCGAGATCCGCAAGGAAGGAAAGCTGGGTCGCGTTTACTACCCGGCTCCATTCCTGAGCGACGACACCAACGAGTTCTACGAGGACGCCTACGAGGTTGGTCCAGAGAAGATCATCGACACCTACGCGGCTGCAACCCAGCACGTGGACCAGGGTCTGTCCCTGACCCTGTTCTTCAAGGACACCGCCACCACTCGTGATGTCAACCGCGCCCAGATCTACGCCTGGCGCAAGGGCATCAAGACCATTTACTACATCCGCATTCGTCAGCAGGCGCTGGCCGGCACCGAAGTTGACGCTTGCGTCAGCTGCATGCTGTAGTCCCGCATCGGTGAAGAGAGAAAACAAATGAGCATCAAGCAGAGCTTCATTGCCCGCCCAGTTAACTGGAACAAGATCGAGGATCCAATTGACCTCGATGTTTGGAACCGTCTAACCTCCAACTTCTGGCTGCCTGAGAAGGTACCACTGTCGAACGACGTTCAGTCCTGGGGCACCCTCAAGCCACACGAGCGCGTGCTCACCATGCGCGTGTTCACCGGCCTGACCCTGCTCGACACCATCCAGGGAACCGTCGGCGCCGCCAGCCTGCTCCCAGATGCCCGCACCCAGCACGAGGAGGCGGTAATCACCAACATCGCCTTCATGGAGTCGGTACACGCCAAGAGCTACTCGAGCGTATTCAGCACCCTCTGCCTCACCAACGAGATTGAAGAGGCGTTCCGCTGGTCGGAGGAGAACCCTTACCTTCAGAAGAAGGCCGAGATCGTTCTCTCCTACTACAACGGCGAGGACCCACTGAAGCGCAAGGTGGCCTCCACCCTGCTTGAGTCGTTCCTGTTCTACTCGGGCTTCTACCTGCCGATGTACTGGTCGAGCCGCGCCAAGCTCACCAACACCGCGGACCTCATCCGCCTCATCATCCGCGACGAGGCCATCCACGGTTACTACATCGGTTACAAGTTCCAGCAGGCCTTCAACGAGGAGTCCAAGGACCGCCAGGAAGATATCCGCGGCTACGCCTACGACCTACTTCTGGAGCTCTACGAGAACGAAATCAAGTACACCGCGGACCTCTACGACGAGATCGGTCTGACCGAGGACGTCAAGAAGTTCCTGCACTACAACGCCAACAAGGCTCTGATGAACCTGGGCTTCGACGCACTGTTCCCTAAGGACGACTGTGACGTAAACCCAGCCATCCTGGCCGCGCTGTCGCCAAACGCCGACGAGAACCACGACTTCTTCTCCGGCTCCGGCTCCAGCTATGTCATTGGTAAGCACGAGGCCACCACCGATGACGACTGGGACTTCTAACCGAAGCCGCCTAAACCTCAAGGGCCTTTTTGGTCCGGCACTGGTTGCCGGGGTCGCCTACATCGACCCCGGCAACATCGCCACCAACCTCACTGCGGGTAGTCGCTACGGCTACATGCTCATCTGGGTGTTGGTGCTTGCCACTGTTTCGGCCGCACTCTTCCAGTTCCTCTCAGCCAAGCTGGGTCTAGCCACCGGCAAGTCGCTTCCCGCGCTGCTGGGCGAGCGTCTCACCAACCGCAATGCCCGCCTTGGCTTCTGGCTACAGGCAGAGGCGGTAGCCATTGCCACCGATGTTGCCGAGGTACTTGGTGGTGCCATTGCGCTTAGCCTGCTGAGCGGCTTGCCACTGCTGGTTTCGGCGATCGTCATCGCTCTGGTCTCGCTGGTAATCACCGCGCTCAAGACCCGTGGTCGAGGCGAGTTCAACTCCGTGGTCATCGTGCTGATGGTCATCACCACCACCGGCTTTGTCACGATCATGGCTCGCTCACCCATCAACTGGGGCGGCCTCGCCGGCGGTCTAGTGCCTCACCTCAATGGCACCAACTCACTGTTGCTGGCAACATCCATCGTGGGAGCCACCATCATGCCCCACGCCATCTACGCTCACTCGGCGCTCAGCCGCGACACCTTTGGTTCGCAGGCGCGCTGGGGCAAGCTGCTCGGCCTGCGACTGGACGTTGCACTGGCCATGGTGCTCGCCGGCATGGGAAACATAGCAATCATGGTCTTCGCTGCAGCCAATCTTCAGGGCAAGGGAAACGACACCGGCCTCACTAATGCCCCAGTACTACTGGATGGCGCACTCGGTCAAGGTATGGGTCTGCTGTTTGTGCTCTCCATGTTCGCCTCGGGTGTGGCCTCAAGCGCGGTGGGCAACTACGCTGCCGATGAGATCACCGTGGGCCTCCTGAAGCGCCGCATACCCCCACTGTTCCGTTGGCTGTTGGCTCTGGTCCCGGCCCTCGGCCTCATCGCGCTCACACCAAATGTCACCGATGTCCTGGTCTACAGCCAGGTGGTCCTCTGCTTTGGCTTGCCGTTCGCCCTCTTCCCGCTGGTTCGCCTAACCGCCAACCCCAATGTGATGGGCAACTTCGCCACTGGAACCCGAATCAAGTGGCTGGGCTACAGCATTGCATCGGTGTTGACGCTCCTGAACCTGTCGCTTGTGAGTTCCCTGATATTTGGCCTCTAGGACGCGTGTCCAAAGGGTTTTCCCTAGTTCCTCCATTAGCGTGGAGGCATGTTCAGCACCTCCCGCGGTATCCGCGTAATCACAGCAGTTCTCGCGGTTAACCTGGTGGGCGGGTGTGCCGCGGTGGCAGTAACCAACAACACCGATGGCGTTCAGCCTTCTGCTAGCAGCACACCGGCACCGGTGGTTGCGCCACTGACCGGCTTGGAATACCCGGCGGGCACCAACAATTTCTTGGCTGGCCCGGTGGTGATGGGCAAGATCGACAACTCTCCGGAGGCCCGCCCGCAGCAGGGCCTGAACTCCACCGATGTGGTCTTCGATGAGATGGTGGAGGGCGGCCTGACCCGCTTCCTTGCGGTCTGGCACTCCAAGATGCCTACCGAGTTTGGACCACTGCGATCGGTACGCCCCATGGACCCAGACCTCGCCACGGCGTTCGGCGGAATCATCAGCTACTCGGGTGGCCAGCGTCCATTCGTAAACGCCATGCGAGCCACCGGCCTATACAACGCCGATGAGACTAGCGAGGTGGGCAAGGGCACCATGGAGCGTGTCAGCAACCGCGTTGCCCCGCACAACCTCTTCGTGAAGGCACAGAACCTACAGGCCGCACACCTGCCACTCGGCGCACCAAAGCCTTTCCTCAGCTTCTTGAGCGATGCCCACGATGCCAATGTGGTTTCGGCAGCTATCTCGGGAACCCCGGTACTGAGCGTGAAGGCTCAGTTCCCAGCTGCTACAGCGCTTTGGACCTGGCAGAACGGGCTCTGGCACCGCACTCAGGATGGAAAGGCCCTCACCGATGCTGCCGACGGCAAGCAGATCACCGCGGTGAATGTTGTTGTGCTGCGCGTGGCAATCGACCGCTCGTTCCGCGACCCAAAGTACGGCTTCGTCCCAAAGACTCTGCTTGAGGGCACCGGCAAGGGCACCGTGTTTGATGGCGGCAAGGCGCTCGACGTGACCTGGACCAAGTCCACTCAAGCCGGATACGTTCAGTTGACCGACTCCAAGGGTCAGACCGTCAGCCTGCTACCGGGAAACACCTGGTTTGAGCTGGTGCCAAGCGATGTGGGCAAGGTTACGGTAGCTGCGGCTCCCGGCCAGGCCGGAACTCCCACGCCAAAGTCTTAACCTCGGCTGGGTCAACCAGTCCGGTGCTTGCTGCGGCATCGGTGGCAACTATTTCTACAATCCGGGCAGCTGCCTTGCCCGGGTATGGGCTGGCAGCGGCGCGTAGGCGGGCGACGGCTTCCGAGTAGTCGGGCAGGCCCTCGGTTCGAATCTCATCCAGCAGGTTCTCTAGTCCTGCAAACTCCGTGATGCGAATGTTGGCCGCTGCCGCGAGTTCGCCCAGCGGCGAAAACTCCCAGTGGTCCGGCTTCTCTAAGAACACGGTTGGGCGTCCGGTAACCAGCGGGTACTCGCCCAGGAACGAGATTCCGTCGGTGATTAGCAGGTCGGTTGCCTTGAAGAGGCTGGCGTAGTCACCGTCGGTGTGAATGGCGGTGTTGGGCAGGTCGTTCCAGTCTTCCAGCCAGTTTTCCATAGCCTCTTCGGTAAGCAGCCCGCGCTCAACCATGGTTCCGAATAGGAACGGGTGCGGGCGCAAGACAAAGTCAATATCTGGGTGGCGGAGAGCCAGGCCAAGCATCTGGGAGTGCATCTCTGGGAACAACCCAAAGTTGAGCCAGCTGTTGTCGTAGGAGTGGTGCGGGGCCCAGACCAGGCGGAAGCGGCGGCCAGCCAGCGGTTGGTTTGGTCCTGGCGCAGCAGCACGAATCGGCCAGTCGCCAACACCCTCGTTGGCCAGGCGCAGCAGGTGGTCAATCTTGGGGGAACCGGTCAGGTGCACGTGACTGTTGCCGCGGTCGGTGTGCGCGTAGGCATCGAGGGCAGCGGCATCCTGGGTGAAAATCAACGATGCCACCTGGTGAGTGCGCTGTTCATAGAGGTGACCGGCCACGCCGGTTTCCCCCGGCTCGTTCACCAACGGCAGCGAGTAGTAGGGCACATACGCCACTCGAGTGAAGGCAGCCAAGTTTTCCGGACGGAAGGCGGGCGGGTAGTTGCGGCGCCAGGGATAGTTCACAAAGACGTAGTCGGGCGCCCAGGCCTTGAACTCGGCTAGGTCGGCCTCTGCATCGGCGGCAACCCCGGTCGCCAACCCTCGCAGCCTCCGATGCGGCACACCGTGGTGGTCCAGGAATTCGCTGGCCTTGTCTTCGCCACCAAACCCGGCATCACCAGTTAGGTGACGTGGAATGGTGAACACCTGGGTTTCAAAGCGAGGGTCGGCGGCCATGATGCGCCAAACCTCATCGAGGGCGTCCCACGCCTCGAAGTAAAAGGTTAGAAAAGCTACCCGAATGGGCACGCTATCCCTGTACCGCGGCTGGATCCATCCAGATGGCTTCCCAGATGTTTCCGTTTAGATCCTCGAAGCCCCACTGCAGCATGAAACCGTGGTCAACCTGCGCCTTGTAGTTACGGGCGCCCAGGGCGAAGGCCTTCTCGCAGTGCGCGATGACCTCTTCGCGAGAGTCAAAGGTGAGAGACAGGATTGTGGTTACCGCCTGCTTCGGGTCACCGACTGGCTTGTCCAGGAAGGTGTTCAGGAACTCCGGCTTTACCAACATTGCAAAGATGGTGTCGCTGATGACCATGCAGAGGGCCTTGTCATCGGAGAACTGCTCATTGAAGC
>JAGWUG010000304.1 GCA_028868555.1 Actinomycetales bacterium
TGGCCAACCTGCCTCGCAAGTTCAAGACCGCAATCACCGGTCACCCGAGCCAGGATGTGGTTCACGAGATCAACGACGTATCTTTCGTTGCCGTGGAGCACCCCGAGTTTGGCGTTGGCTTCGACCTCTGGGTTGGCGGCGGTCTGAGCACCAACCCGCACTTGGCAGAGCGCCTAGGTGTTTGGGTTGCGCCGGAGCGCGTTGCCGAAACTTGGCACGGCGTCTGCCAGATCTTCCGCGACTACGGCTACCGCCGCGTGCGCAACAAGGCCCGTCTGAAGTTCCTGGTCATGGACTGGGGCGTGGAGAAGTTCCGTCAGGTTCTCGAGACCGAGTACCTGGGCACCCCGCTGCCAGACGGCCCTGCCGCTCCAACCCCAACCACTCCTGGTGACCACATCGGTGTTCACGAGCAGAAGGACGGCAAGTTCTACATCGGTGCCGCACCTACCGTTGGCCGCGTCAACGGCGAGCTGCTGCTGGCCCTGGCCGACCTCCTGGAGGCAAACGGCTCCAAGCGCCTGAGCCTGACCGCTCACCAGAAGGTTGTTGTGCTGGACATTCCAGCCGAGAACCTGGATGCAGTGATTGCCGGGCTAGAGGCCCTGGGTCTGCAGACCAAGCCTGACAATTTCCGTCGCAACACCATGGCCTGCACCGGCATTGAGTACTGCAAGCTGGCCATCGTTGAGACCAAGGGTCTGGCTCACAAGTCCATTCCAATCCTGGACAAGGCAACCGCAGACCTAAACCTGGATCAGCCAATCAAGCTCAACATCAACGGCTGCCCAAACAGCTGTGCCCGAATCCAGACCGCAGACATCGGCCTCAAGGGCCAGCTACTGCCCGACGGCAACGGCGGCCAGGAGCCGGGCTTCCAGGTTCACCTCGGCGGTGGACTCGCCAGCCAGAACCGCGACGAAGCCGGCCTCGGTCGTACCGTTCGTGGACTCAAGGTGACCGCTGCCAACCTCACCGAATACGTGGAGCGCGTGGTTCGCACCTACAGCTCGAACAAGACCGACGGCGAGACCTTTGCCGAATGGGCCCACCGCGCAGATGAGGAGCTCCTAAAGTGACCATCGCAATTGCTGCCAAGCGCAGCATCGAAGAACTGAAGGCACTTGCCGAGGCCGGCAACGCCGAACTCAACTCCGCATTCGGCCCAGCCGGCTACATTCAGCCAAACCCGAACGCCCCAGAGGCTACCGCCGAAGAGGTAATCGCCTGGGTGGCTCGCCACTTTGAGGTGGACGCCGCCGCGGTTGCTTGCTCCATGGCAGACGCCGTGCTACCCGCCGTCGTGGCCAAGCAGCTGCCAGACGTAGAGGTGCTCTTCATCGACACCGGTTACCACTTTGTGGAGACCCACTCCACCCGCGACGAGGTGGCCCGCGTGCTGCCGGTGCGCATCCTTGATGTGAAGCCAAAGCTGACCGTGGAGGAGCAAAACGCTCAGTACGGCGAGAAGCTCTACGAGCGCGACCCAAACCTGTGCTGCGCAATGCGAAAGGTTGAGCCGCTCACTAACCAGCTCAAGGAGTTTGAGGTCTGGTTCACCGGTGTGCGCCGCGACGAGGCCGACACCCGCGCCAACACCCCGCT
>JAGWUG010000028.1 GCA_028868555.1 Actinomycetales bacterium
TGACGGCGTCAACAATTACCTGCACGCCAGCCTGGTTACAGGCCGAAACCATGTCGGTGAACTGCTGTTCGGTTCCCAGCTGGCTGGTGAGCTTGTATGAAACTGGCTGGTAGTGGGTCCACCACTGGGTGCCGTGGATGTCTTCCTGCGGTGGCGAAACCAGAATCCAGTCCACGCCCTCTGGGCCAAGCACCTTGGAGCACTCGGTCTTCAGTGAGACCCAAGGCCAGGTGAACATCTGAATGCCCACGCTCTGAGTGGTGATGGTCTTGGCCGGCTGTGGCACAACAGCGCTTGTTGAGGGTGCTGCCACCGATGGCTGAACTGCGGTGCTGATTGCAATGGCTGCGGCACCGAAGAGGGTGGCTACTCGGATTGCGTTTTTACGCGAAAAGAATGACATGGGTTCATCCTATGTATCGCAAGCGATTACAGGCGAAAAGGTTTTAGTTTGTGGACAGATGTTTGACGGCCAGGCCATCGAGCAGAAGGCGGACACCCATTTCTGCGGTGTCGATATTGGCTTGGGCGGAAGGCGCCTGCAGTGCGCCTTCGGTCCAGATTTCGGCATCGGGGGAGGTGAGGCCAAGGCTCGATGCCTGCATGCGCTGCTGCTGGTGCCAGACCTGGCCGAGCACCAGGAAGAGGATGGATTCTGCGGCTACCTGGCAGAGCGACTCATCCTCGAAAGCTTGGGTAAGGCCCGACTTGATTCGCTCGAGTGCCTCGCCCGCTCCAAGTCCGAGTGCCAGGGTGCTGCTCACCACTTCGGCTCCGTCGCGGAAGGCAAGAAGTGCGTCCCTCACGGCGATGGCCTGAGCCAGAGTCGCCGACTTCCAGTCCAAATCGGTGGTTTCAACCGCGGGGCCGCGGCTGATGATCTGGTCTGAAACCAGAGCCAGCAGAGTCTGCTTATTGGCCACGTGCCAGTAGAGGGCACTAGGTTGAATGTCCAGTTCCTGAGCGAGCCTGCGCATGGAGAGGTCCTGCAAACCAAGCTCATCGAGCAGGCGCAGCGCGGTCTCAACCACATCGGTGCGGGTGTACCGAACCGGCTTTGGTGTGTCTGCGAATTTGCTCATTGTGCTGAAAGTCTACTACTCTCTTGAACAGTGTTCAGGAATCGTGAACACTGTTCAGGAAACTAGGAGTCCCCATGAAGTTCAAGGTCACCCTGCGCGACATCGCGCGCATCGCAATCTTCGCCGCTGTGCTTGCTCTGCTCGGCCTGCCAGGCGCAATCAACCTTCCTGGCGGCGTGCCAATCACCGCCCAGACCCTTGGCGTAATGCTGGCTGGTGCCATCCTCGGCAGCTGGCGTGGAGCCGCATCGGTTCTCTTGTTTGAGGTTCTGGTTGCCCTCGGTTTCCCACTGCTCTCGGGCGGTCACGGTGGCCTCGCAGTCTTCGCTGGCCCAACCGCGGGATACCTCTACGGCTGGATTGTTGGCGCCTGGGTTATCGGTGCAATCGTGAACGCGGCTAAGGCCAAGCCGGGTGTGCTTCGCCTGGTTCTGGGTCTGGTTCTCGGTGGGATCGTTGTGGTTTACGCTCTTGGCATTCCGGTTCTGGCAGCCAGCTACGGAATGAGCCTGGGCGCCGCTGCGGCAAGCAACCTAATCTTCCTCATCGGTGACTCCATTAAGGTTGCTGTATCGGCCATCCTGGTGCTGGCCCTGTACCGTGCTTACCCAAAGGCCTTCGCTAACTAATGCGTATTTCTCTAGATTCAGTCTCGGTTGAGTGGGATGGCAACGTCGCACTCAACCGGGTCTCTCTGGACCTAGATCAAAAAAACATCGCAGTAATCGGGGCCAACGGTTCCGGCAAGTCCACCTTCGCCCGCCTGCTAAATGGTTTGGTCAAACCCACCTCGGGCAGGGTGCTGGTTGGTGACACCGATGTGCAGGCCGACCCTAAGACCGCACAGCGCCAAGCCGGCTTCATTTTCTCCAACCCGGACCTGCAGATCATCATGCCGACGGTGATCGAAGACGTGGAGTTCTCGCTAAAGCCTCGCAAGTTGGGCACCACTGAAACTTCGGCTCTGGCTCGGGCCGCCCTCGAGCGCTTTGGCATCGGTGGCTTGGCCGACCGCAGAGCCCACGAACTTTCCAGCGGTCAGAAGCAACTGCTCGCGCTGGCGGCGGTATCGGTCACGGACCCAAAGCTGATCATTGCCGACGAGCCAACCGCACTGCTGGACCTGCGCAATACCCAGCAGGTGGCCGAGGCTCTCTTTGGCCTGCAGGAACAGCAGGTGGTGCTGGTCACTCACGATCTATCCCTTGCCGCCCGATGCGACATTGCAGTTCGATTCGAGGCCGGGCAGCTCATCGAGATTGGCGAACCTGCCGAAGTCATCGCCCGCTATCGCCGAGACTACGAATGATTGGCCTCTACCGCTCTGGCGACAGCCCGCTGCACAAGCTGGGTCCAGGCACCAAGCTCCTGGCCGTTCTGCTTTGGATTACCGTGCTCTCCATCTGGGGCAACAACCCATTTGTTTGGGCGTCCGCACTCTCGCTGGCATTTGCACTTTTTATGGTGGCCTTTGGCTCCGTACCGCTGTTTTTGAAGAACCTCTGGACGCTTCGCTACCTGGTGCTGATTGGCCTGATTCCGCAGCTGATATTCGAGGGTGTTGGCCCGGCCATCAACAACACCGCTCGGCTGGTGGCCGGCATTTTGGTTGCTATTTTGTTCAGCCTCACTACGCCACAATCCAAAATCATCGATGCGGTGGAACGCGCGGCCACCCCCTTGGGCCGTCTCGGAATCCGCCCTTCCACCATTGGCCTGAGCATCTCACTGGCGCTTAGAGCCATCCCTATGCTCATGCAGTTTTCCAGCGGAATCATGGAATCCCAGCGAGCCCGCGGCCACAAGCCCTCGGCACTAACCGCCACGGTTCCGCTGCTGGTTGCAGCCCTCAAATACGCCGACGACATGAGCGAGGCGCTAGCCGCTCGCGGCGTAGAAGTTTGATTCGGAAACCCATAAACTAAACACGTATTAGGTTTTCGAGCAGCCCCGATGCATCGGTGGCGCCAATCAGACGAGGATGTCATGACCGCTCCATTCGCCAAGCACGAAGCTCGCGCCAAGGAAATCGTGGCAACCATGTCCCTAGTGGACAAGGTGGGTCAGATGTTCCACTCCATGGCCTTCGTCTCCGACCCAACCGGTCCCAATGGATTCCTCGACAGCCTCACCGTGGAGCAGCAGATCCGCGAGAAGCGCATCACTCACTTCAACGCCATCGGTGCCGGCGGCAGCGCCGAAGACATGGCCAAGTGGCAGAACCACATTCAGGCCATCGCTACCGATGCCGGTCTGACCGTTCCGGTGACCATCAGCACCGACCCGCGAAACCACTTCACCAACAACCCGGGTGCCGCCATGATGGCCGGACCATTCTCGCAGTGGCCGGAGACCCTGGGTCTGGCCGCCATCGGTGACCCAGAGCTGGTGCGCCAGTTTGCCGACACCGCCCGTCAGGAGTATCTGGCTGTAGGTATCCGTGCTGCCCTGCACCCGCAGATTGACCTGGCCACCGAGCCGCGCTGGAGCCGCGCCGCCGGAACCTTTGGCGAGAGCGCCGAGCTTACCGCCAAGATGGCCGTGCCTTACATTCAGGGATTCCAGGGCGGAGATGCGCTCAACGAGGCATCGGTGTCAACCATGACTAAGCACTTCCCTGGTGGCGGCCCACAGAAGGACGGCGAAGACCCACACTTTGCCTATGGCCGCGAGCAGGTCTACCCGGGTGGCAAGTTTGACTACCACCTAGAGCCATTCAAGGCCGCCATCGCCGCCGGTACCGCACAGATGATGCCTTACTACGGAATGCCAATCGGCCTTCCAGGCATTGAGGAAGTTGCCTTCGGTTTCAACAAGGCAATCCTTACCGATCTGCTGCGCAACCAGCTTGGCTTTGAAGGCGTGATTTGCACCGACTGGGGCATTCTCACCGATGCCGCCATCATGGGTCAGATGTGGCCGGCCCGCGCCTGGGGCGTTGAGCACCTAACTCCGATGCGTCGAATGGTGAAGGCGATTGATGCAGGCGTCGACCAGTTCGGTGGCGAATACTGCACCGAAATCATGCTCGAGGCCATTTCCGAGGGTCTCATCTCTGAGGCTCGCATCGACCAGAGCGTGGTTCGTCTGATTGCTCAGAAGCTCACTCTGGGTCTCTTCGAGAATGCGCTGGTTGACGCCAGCAAGGCCAACGCCATCGCGGGCAACGCAGAGTTCCGCGCCGCCGGTATGGCCGCACAGGCTCGCTCGCTGACAGTGCTCAAGAATGAAGTCCTGCCACTGGCCAAGGGCGTCAAGGTTTACGTTGAGGGCATTTCCACCGATGCCCTCGCCGGCTACGCCACCGTGGTCGCAACCCCGGAGGAAGCAGACTTTGCGCTGGTTCGCGCCGAGGCTCCATTCGAGCTTCGCGGTGAGGGCTTTGAGGCCTTCTTCCACGCCGGATCACTCGACTTCCCACAGGACAAGGTGGACCACTTCAACTCACTATCGGCCAAGGTGTCAACCGTTCTGGGAATCTACCTAGACCGCCCAGCCATCCTCACCCCGATCGTGGACGGTTTGGCATCGGTGGTTGCAGACTACGGCGCCGCCGACAGCGCCTGGTTGAGCGTTGTCTTTGGCGAGGCCAAGGCCGAGGGCAAGCTGCCTTTCGATCTGCCGCGCTCCATGGCAGCCGTTGAGGCCAGCCGCGAGGACGTGCCGTTTGACACCGAGAACCCGCTGTTCAAGTTTGGTCACGGGCTCAGGCTCTAAAACCACTTTCGGTTTGGGAAGTGATTTGACCCGAGTAGGGTTTGAATCACTATGACAGAGCTGTTGACTGGGGATCTCCCGCTTCTAAAGAGCACCGATGGCAGACCCGCGCTCTGTCTGGTTACCGGTGCCACCGGATACATCGGTGGTCGGCTGATTGTCGAACTGCTCCGTCACGGCTACCGCGTTCGTGTTTTGGCCCGCAACCCTGAACGACTGAAAGACCATCCCTGGATTGACCAGGTTGAGGTGGTTGGCGGCGACGCCCAAGATGCCAAGGCTCTGTCCTCCGCACTAGCCGGCGTTGATGTTGCCTACTACCTACTGCACGCGCTGATGGTGAAGGGCGACTTCGAAACCCTAGAACGCACCATGGCCAGCCAGTTTGGTTCGGCGGCAAAGGCTGCCAGTGTCCGACGTCTGGTTTACCTGGGTGGAATCATCAGCCCGGGGCAAGAGGCCTCTCCGCACCTGCAGGCACGTGCCGACACTGGCAGCCTGCTCGCCGATTCGGGAGTTCCAACCATCGAACTTCGCGCCGGCGTGGTCATTGGTTCCGGCTCTGCCTCCTTTGAGATGCTGCGCTATCTGACCGAGCGCCTTCCGGTCATGACCACACCAAAGTGGGTGAAGAATCGAATCCAACCGATTGCGGTTCGCGATGTGCTTCGTTACCTAGTTGGAGCGGCGGCCATCCCCGAGCAGGTGTCCGGCGTCTTCGACATCGGTGGGCCAGAGGTCTTCACCTACGCAGACATGATGCAGGCCTACGCCAAGGCAGCCGGGTTGCGAAAGCGTTGGATCATCCCGGTGCCGGTGCTCACCCCGAGGCTTTCGAGCGGCTGGGTTGGTCTAGTCACCCCGGTTCCGTACACGCTGGCCAAACGCCTGGTGGCTAGCCTCAAGAATGAGGTGGTTGCCCAGCCTTCGGAGATTCGCAATCTGATCCCTGATCCACCGGGCGGGCTCACTCCGCTTGATCGCGCGGTCAAGTTGGCACTGGTGAAAATCAAGGATGCGCGGGTGGAAACCCGCTGGTCCGATGCCTCGATTCCAGGTACGCCATCGGAGCCGTTGCCCACCGACCCGGATTGGGCCGGCGGTTCGCTCTATAAGGACGTTCGCGTAGTGCGCGGGCTCGACCCTGTTGAAACCGTTTGGGCTCGAGTAGAGGCCATCGGTGGCGACAACGGCTACTCAACCGCATCTTGGGCCTGGGAGCTACGCGGATTGGCGGACAAACTGGTTGGTGGAGTTGGACTGAGGCGCGGTCGCCGCGACCCCAACCTGCTGCAGGTTGGCGATGCCGTTGACTTCTGGCGAGTTGAAGAACTTCAGCGTCCAAAGCTGCTTCGCCTGCGTGCCGAGATGAAGATGCCTGGTCTGGCCTGGTTGGAGTTCGGAGTTGAACCCGATGCTGAAACCGGCGGAACCATCCTCACCCAGGTCGCTATCTATGCGCCGCACGGACTGCTCGGTCACGTTTACTGGTGGCTGGTCTGGCCGATGCACGGCCTGGTATTTCCATCGATGGCCAAGACGGCAGTGGGCAAGCGCTTCTTCCAGCGCGCCTAGCTTTTGCGCGTCGGCTACTTGCCGTCGGAGCGCAGGTTGGTTCGGTAGGCAACAGCAAACCAGCCAGCCAACGCCGCGATGCAAACCACCGAGCTGAGCCACATCAGACCCGACCAACCGAGCGTTGGCCAGAGCAAAGAAGTGACGGCTGAACCAATCGCCGCAGCAATGAAGTTGGTGGTCACGTAGGTGGCGTTGATGCGGCTGCGTGCCTCGGCAAAGGTGGTGAGCAGGCGGGTCTGGTTCACCACACCGATGCCCTGTGCGCCAAAGTCCATTACCACCAGCATGATGACCACAAACCAGATGGACTGGTCGGCAAGAGTGCCGATGGCCAGCGATACCGCCGCGATGATCCAGGCGCTCGCCGAAATGATTCGGGAGTAACCCTTGTCTAGAAGTGGGCCAACCACTCGGGCACCAAAGGCTCCGGCTGCACCAACCAATCCCCAGAGCCCAATCTGTGCCGAGGTCCAGTGGTAGGGGGCATCGGTGAAGTAGAAGGTGATGCTGGTCCAGACCACGCTGAATACGAAGAGGCCGCAGGCGCTGACCAGCATGAGACCGAAGCCGCGCGGGTTGCTCCAGAGCAGGCGCGGTGCGCCGGAGAGGAGCGAGAAGTAGTTCTGAGATGGGCGGGCCGGGAGTTCGGGAATGGCGTTGCGCATCAGGAACATCAGCACCAGGTTGATGCCTCCAACCGTCACCAGGGCAAAGTGCCAGCCCACCAGATCGGTCAGGCCTCCGCTCACGGTTCGCGCCAGCAGGATTCCCAGAATCATGCCCGAAACCACCTTGGCCGAGTTCTTGCCGCGGGTTTCATCATTGGACAGTTCGTTGGTGAGAGGAACCAGAAGTTGCCCGGAGATGGTGCTGAGTCCGAGCGCCGCCAGCGCGGCCAGGAGCATCCAGTAGCTGGTGGAGAGGCCGGCGGCAACCAGGCTCAGTCCAGCAAAAGTCAGCAGGATTGGCGCCATCTTTCGGCGGTCAACCAGATCGCCCAGCGGAAGCACGAGAGCGATTCCGACGGCATACCCCAGCTGCACCGCGGTGACCAGCCAACCGTTCTGAGAAGTGGTGGTGTGAAGGTCCTTGGTGAGCTCGCCGAGCAGTGGCTGAATCAAATAAAGGTTGCCCACGGCAACGCCACTGGCAACGGTAAAAAGGTTGAGCAGGCTTTTCTTCACGCCGTCAGTTTATGAGTCAAAAGCGCATCGGTGAATGGTTTTGACAGGCACTGTTAGTGCCACCGATGCCCAGGCGCGACTAGCTAAAGATGCCGGATTAGCTAAAGATGATGGTGCGGTGACCGTCTAGCAGAACGCGGCGCTCGGCAAACCAGCGCACGGCCTGGGTTAGGGTCTTGCTCTCCACGTCCTGGCCAATGGAGACCAGCTCCTGCTTGGAGGAGTTGTGGGTCACGCGCAGCACGTTCTGTTCGATGATCGGACCCTCGTCCAGATCCTCGGTCACGAAGTGAGCGGTTGCACCAATCTGCTTGACGCCTCGGGCGTGAGCCTGACCGTAAGGGTTGGCACCCTTGAAGCCCGGCAGGAACGAGTGGTGAATGTTGATGATCTTGCCGGCGAACTCCGCGCAGAACTCAGGCGAGAGAATCTGCATGTAGCGGGCCAAAACAATCAGCTCGATGCCCGCGGTGGCGATGTAGTCGCGCAGCATGTGCTCGAACGCGGCCTTGTCGGCCTCGCTCTTGATGGCGTGAGTCTCAAAAGGAATGCCGTAGAAGTCGGCCATCGATGCCAGATCCGGGTGGTTTCCGAAGACGGCAGGAACCTCAATTGGCAGCTGGCCGGAACGCTGACGGAACAGCATGTCGTTGAGGCAGTGGGCGCTCTTCGAAACCAAAATCAGGGTGCGCATCTTGCGGCCAACCGCGTCCAGCTGCCACTCCATCTCATAGCGGGCGGCAACCGGGGCCAGCTGACGCTCGAGGTGATCGCGAGGAGCGGCGCTCTCAATCTGCAGGCGCATGAAGAAGCGGCCA
>JAGWUG010000029.1 GCA_028868555.1 Actinomycetales bacterium
CAACTAGAGCCAGACGCCGCCAACTGGCACGAACTTCGCCGCAACGGCCTTGGCCTGAGCGAGCGCGACGCCGCCATCTACATGCAGGCCTTGGCGCTAGCAAACTTCCACCAGAGTCACGTTTACTGCCCCCGATGCGGCAAGCCCACCATGATTCAGCTCGGTGGCTGGAGTCGAGTCTGCCTGGAAGACGGGAAGCAGATTTTCCCGCGCACCGATCCAGCCATCATCGTCTCGGTGATCGATGAGCAGGATCGGATCCTGCTCGGATCTCAGGGGGTTTGGGAAGAGAACCGCTGGAGCATCCTCGCCGGATTTGTGGAGGCGGGCGAGAGCCTCACTGCCACAGTGATCCGCGAGGTTGAAGAAGAGGCTGGAGTTCTGGTTCACGACGTTCAATACCTGGGCAGTCAGGCCTGGCCCTTCCCGCAGTCGCTCATGGTTGGCTTCACCGCCAAGGTTGACCCAGCGCACTCGCACCTGGAGATTCGCCCCGATGGCGTAGAGATCGTGAAGGTGCGCTGGTTCAGCCGCGAGGATCTGAGAGCCGAAATCGAAGCCCGAACCATCCTGCTTCCCGGACCCATCACCATTGCGCGAGCAATAATCGAACACTGGTACGGCGGGCCGTTGGGTGTCTGACATCGGTGTTGATAACCAGGAACCGCTAGACCCGCTGCTTGCCAAACTAGACCCTGAGCAGCGAGCAGCGGCCACCAGTTTGCTCGGCCCAACCTGCATCATTGCGGGTGCGGGAACGGGCAAGACTCGCACCATCACCCATCGCATTGCCTACGGAATCTCGCATGGCTTCTACAGCGCCAACCGAGTTCTTGCGCTCACGTACACCAACAAGGCGGCGGCCGAGCTTCGCACCCGACTTCGCGCATTGGGTGTGGGCACTGTTGCCGCTCGCACTTTCCACGCCGCTGCGCTTTCGCAGCTGGAGTACTTCTGGCCTCAGTTCACGGGAGTTCGTCCTCCACAGGTGCTCGACGGCAAGGGCCGCCTGCTGGCCCGCTTGGCGGAGGAACGCAAGATCAAAGTAGACGCCGCGGCACTGCGGGACCTCGCAGCCGAGATCGAGTGGCGCAAATACTCCATGCTCAGCCTCGAACAGTACGCCGAACTGAAGCGCAAGCCACCCGCTGGCCTCAGCCCAACCAGGATGCTCGAACTCCTTGCGGCCTACGAGGATGCCAAGGTGGCGGCCAACCAGATTGACTGGGAAGACGTACTCCTGCTCACCCTGGGAATGCTCAAGTCCGAGCCGCTAGCCCTGGCGCATGTGCAGCAGCAGTACCGCTTCTTCACCGTTGACGAGTACCAGGACATCTCGCCGCTCCAGCACGCGTTGCTGGATGTTTGGCTGGGCGACCGGAGCGACCTCTGCGTTGTGGGCGACCCAAACCAGACCATCTACTCGTTCACCGGAGCAACCTCCAGCTTCCTGCAAACCTTTGAATCGCGCTACGAGAATGCCACCGTCCTCGAGCTGGTTCGCAACTACCGTTCCAGCGGCCAAATCGTGGAACTGGCAAACCGTCTTCGCTCCGACAAGGCACCGATGGGCTCCGGCGGCCTCAGTCCACTCCAGGCTCAAAGTGGTTCCGGTACCGCGCCGCGCCTCCAGGGTTTCGCCAATGCCGCCGAGGAATCCAGCTACATCGCCCACCAGGTTGCCTCTCTGCTCCAGGCGGGCACGAAGCCTCGCCAGATCGCCATCCTTTATCGAGTCAATGGTCAGAGCGAAGGCATCGAGGCGGCGCTCGCAAGCGCCAAGGTTCCATACGAACTCAAGGGCGGCGTGCGTTTCTTCCAACGTCCGGAAATCCAAGCCGCCGTGCGGGCCATCGGTGCGGAAATAGCCGCCAAGACTGACACCCCAACCCACAAGGCCGTGGAGCGCATTGCCCGCGAACTGGGTTGGAGCCTGCGCCAACCCACCGATGCCAACACCGCAGCTGCCGAAAAGTGGGGCAGCCTAAACGCCCTGCTGCAGATTCTTGAAGAGATGCCCGAGGATATTTCGCTCGACGACTTCTACCGCGAACTCCAGGAGCGAGCCCGCAGCCAGCACGAGCCGGAGAGTGCAGCGGTCACTCTTTCAACCATTCACGCGGCCAAGGGCCAGGAGTGGGACAACGTCTTCATCGTTGGCGTAAACGAGGGCTATCTGCCAATCAGCTACGCCAAGACCGACGCACAGGTTGCCGAGGAGAATCGCCTCTTCTACGTAGGCGTCACGCGCGCGAAGAAGCAGCTGATGATCAGCTGGAACGGTGCCACCTCGCGCTTCATCAACCTGCTGCGGCCAGCAAACTCGCAGTAACTGCCGCTGCACCTTGGAGGCCAATTTGGCAGCCGCAGTTTGGGTGTGCCAGCCAAGGCTGAACATCAAGTCGGGTTTCGGGCAGCCGGGTAAAACTAAAACCAACCGGCTCATTCACCGATGCCCCTGCGCCGTCTAAGAATCGCAAAATCAGCTGGAGTGCCAGGCCGGTGGCCACTAAACGAGTGGCTGAGTCGTCGAAGGTCAGCTCGCTGTTGCAGAGCTGGGCCGCGGTTGACAGGTGGGTAGGGTCTTGGTCCTGACTGCGCTGTTCACGGCAGAGCAGGCAGGGGGAGTGGCCAACTAGAACTGGGCTAACCTCTGCGCCGATGGAGTGATAGCGAATCTCAAGAATTGGCGTTCCGAGGGTGCGCCAGCGCCCCACCTCATCCACCGGAGTCACCTGGTGGCTGGTGAGAACGGCAACGAGTGGCTTTGGAGTGGACTTGAAGACTCGCGCCGAACTGACCATGCGACTTCCGGGCCAACTGGAGTCGAGAATTAGCTTGGCCGCTTGAAACCGCTGGTAGCCCAGCAGGGCTCGCGGGTAGAGATTGCTGGCGCAGTCCGCCTCGGTCACCTTGCTGTGATCGGGGCTGAGAATCGTGCCCACGCCCGCGGCCGCCAGGGCCAAGCTCAGGCCCAACCCGGTGGCATCCAGTTGGTTTATCTGAACCACCGACGCAAAGCGGCGGCTCATAATCTCGCCGTCATCGGCACCATTATCCATCGATGCCTGCACCCGTTCACTGAGGCCTCGACCGCTGGGCTCCCAGGCATCGGTGGTTTCTATGAGAAGCGGTTTGAGTTCCTTGAGCATTGCCGCGGCCTGCTCCTCCGGTAAGCGAATCTGGCGAGCCACCGCGCCTAGTTGGCTCTCCGGCATCCCAAAGTAAAGGGCGTTTATGAACCGTTCCTGGGCTGGGCTGACACGGTCAATTACCTTTGCCCGATAGTCGGTGCCGATTTGTAGCGTGTTGGGGCTGCGCCAAGTGAGCTGGTGGAACGGGTTGATTTTGAGTGCCATGCAGCGATTGTTGCAATGGCCACTCGATGTGTGTTGTCAGTTATCCACAACTACTCACCGAGCAGGTTGCGGAGTGCCGAGTCGAAGTCGTCTCCGCCACCCTGAAGGCGAGCTATCAGTGCGCCTGGGTCTTCGATGTCGGCTGCAACTGGCAGCAAATCGGGGTGATCCCAGAGCGCATCGCGCTTGGCAACGCCCAGCGCCATTCCCAGCTGCAGCCACATCGCGGTTGCCTCGCGCAGTTTGCGCGGGCGCAGTTCGAGTCCAATCAGGGTTCCGAAAGTCAGCTCGGCTGGGCCGCCGCTGGCGCGACGACGTCGGACTGCCTCACCGATGCGGGCAGCATTTGGCAACAGCTTGGTGGCCTCCTGGGTCACCGCATCCACCCAGCCTTCAATGAGAGCCAGCAGGGTCTCAATTGCCTCGAGGGCGTGCTGCTGGTCGGGGGTCTTGTCGGCGAGCATCGCTCCCGACTCCAACAACCCCTGCATCGAACTTGGGTCTGATAGGTCGGTTTCGGCAACTGCGGACATGATGCGATCCTCATCGATGCTGATCTCGGAGGAGTAGGTCACGATCTGGGCAACAACCTGCTCGCGCAGCCAGCGCGAGTGCTTGAAGAGTCGGGCGTGAGCGAGCTCGCGAACCGCCAGGTATATGTGTGCCTCCGCGGCCGGAACGCCGAGGTCGGCCACATAATCGGCGATGTTCTGAGGAACAAAGGCGGCTCGTTGTTCGGCAAAGATCGGCAGACCGATGTCGCCACCACTGAGCACGCTCTCGCTGAGCTTGCCGATGGCCTGACCAAGCTGCATCGCGAAGAGGGCACCACCCGCGTTGCGCAGCAGGCGGCCAGCCTCGGCCATCATGCCAGTTAGTTCTTCGGGGCCACTGTTGGCCAGGTGCTCACTCAGGGCGATGGACATTCGGTTCGCTACCGGCTCGCTCATCGCTCGGAACAACGGCATGGCATCGTCAACCCAGAGGTCGCGGGTCAGCAGCTTTGGCTCGGTGGCCAGAGCGCTCACATCGGTCGCCTGGTCCAACCAAAGATTCGCGATGTTTACGGCCTCGGTCAGCTCATTTCGCTGGGCATCGGTGACCGCCTGATTGGCGCGACGAGCAACGGTTTTGGCCTGGCTCAGGGTCTGTGCCCAGTCCACTCCGTCTGGTTTGCCCTGCTGATCCATCGCCTTGGTGAGCATCTCAAGGAGCTGCTTGAGCTGGGCTGGATTGGTTGGAATGCCGGCTGCCTTGGCCAGCTCCTCAACCTCGAAAGACTCGGGGTTTTCCAAGTACTTCTTCATGAAGGCTTGGAAGTCGGCCGGGTTGAACTTGCGCGGGTCAAAGCCGCCCTCGCCATCATTCGACTCGGGGGACTCGTCGTGGAAATCAACCATCGGTGCAGCCTTTCTTTCAACAACGCTAATGCCCGAAGCCTTTGGGTTTGCGGTTAATTCACGCTGCATTCGCCAATGTTCGCCCAAAGCGTTGCCTCGGGCCGGAAACCACCGAGATAGATGTCCGACCACTCGCCTAGGCTTGAGGATATGGATTCGGGCATCTACTTTGACCAACCTGAGCAGCAGCCAAAACGCAAGGGTCGCCGTCTGGGCTGGGTTCTAATTGCCGTGGTTGCGGCGGCCGTTTTACTCGGCAGCTACCTCAAGACTCCATACGTGATTGAGCGGCCGGGTCCGGTCTTCAATGTTTTGGGCAATGAGGGTAAGACGCCAATCATCCAGGTTCAAGACGCCAAGTCTTACCCCACCGATGGCGCACTCGACCTCCTCACCGTAAATGTGCTGGGTTCGCCTGGAGAGACCCCAAGTTGGCTAGAGCTGATTGGCGCTTGGCTTGATCCTTCGCAGGTCATTACGCCCATTGACGAGATCTTCCCGCCAAACACCAACACCACCGATGTCTCCAAGCAGAACCAGCTGATGATGTCGGACTCGCAGTCGCAGGCCACCGCGGCCGCCCTGCGCTCCTTGGGCTACCGCTACAGCTACATCGTTTACGTTGACACCGTAGATTCCCGCAGCGCCTCTGCAGGGGTTCTCCAAAGCGGCGACGTCATCGCCAGCGCCAACGGCAAAAAGGTCACCGGCATCGGCAGCCTCCGTGCAGCGGTCAATGCCGCCGCGGGAGCGCCGGTTGCGGTGTCCGGAACCCGAGCCGGCAAAGCATTCAGCTACACAATCAAGCCACGTATGATCCAAGGCGCCTGGCGCATTGGTGTCTATGTGGGAACTAAGTTCAAGTTCCCAATCTCTGTCAAGCTCAGCCTCAACGACGTTGGCGGGCCATCCGGCGGCATGATGTTTGCCCTGGGCATCTACGACAAACTCACCCCGGGAGCTCTGACTGGCGGCCAGATCATCGCTGGCACCGGAACCATCGATGAACAGGGCACCGTTGGCCCAATCGGTGGCATCCGACAGAAGTTGTACGGAGCGCAGCGTGGCGGAGCCAAGTGGTTCCTCGCACCTACCCAAAACTGCAGCGAGGTCGTCGGTCACATCCCGGCCGGCCTCAAGGTGGTCAGGGTTGCCAACTTTAGTCAGGCGCTCGCCGCTGTAAAGCAGATCGCCGCCACCAAGAACGTTCAGGGTCTGCCGAGTTGCGGCAAATAGCCGCGGTCTTGGAAACTAACAAACTGCACCAAAACAAACTGCACCACTAGGAGTAGAAGTGAAAAAACGCAGGGTCTCCCCGGCCGGAATCGCAATCATCATCGTCGTGCTACTGGGAGTGATCGTTGCCGGGGGTGCTGGCATCTACACCGACTTCCTCTGGTTTGAGCAGCTTGGCTTCGCCAGCGTCTTCACCACCAACATCATGGCCCAGGTGGCAATGTTTGGGGCAGCCGGAGGTTTCGCAGCACTGGTACTCTGGCTGGCAATATTTACGGCCTTCAAGGGGCGGCCCATTTACGCCTCATCCATCGTGGATAACCCTCGTTCCTTCGCCGCTTACCGTGAACTTTTGGCCGGGGTCCGCAAGCCGCTGCTCATCGTTGCACCAATTCTGTTTGGCCTGGTGAGTGGTGCCGGAGCCATTCCGGTCTACAAGCAGGCGCTGATGTTCCTCAACGCCACCTCTGCCGGAATCACTGACAAGCAGTTCCACCTTGACGTCTCGTTCTACCTCTTCAAGCTGCCCTTCCTAGAGCAGCTCGACGGATACCTGAGTGGCATTTCCTTCCTGGCCTTTGTCACCGTTTTGGCCATCAACCTGGTCTTCGGCGGAGTTACTTTCCCAGGTGGCCGTCGCGTTCAGTTCACAAAGGCTGCCCGTTGGCAGATTGCCATTTCCGGTGCCGCCTTTGTCGCGCTTCAGGCCTTCTCGGTCTGGCTTAAGCAGTACGACACCATGACCAGCGCATCGGGCCTTTACACCGGTGCCACCTACACCGATGTCAACGCAACCATCCCTGGCCTTCAGATCATGGCCCTGATTGCGCTCCTAGTTGCGGTCACGTTCCTGATTGCTGGAGCCACCGGAGGTTGGAGGCTCCCAATCTTGGCGACCGCTCTCATGGTGGTTTCGTCCATCATCCTTGGCGGCCTCTACCCTTGGGCAGTGCAGACCTTCCAGGTAGTTCCAAACGAGAAGACCCTGGAGAGCGAGTTCATCAACCGCAACATCCAAGCCACTCGCTACGCCTACGGTCTCGATGGCGTTCAGACCGTGAACTACAACGCCAAGACCACTGCCAGCCCGGGTGCATTGAAGACCGATGCCCAGACCGCGGCCCAGATTCGCATCATGGACCCAACCCTGATCGCATCTTCGTTCCGCCAACTGGAGCAGTACCGCCAGTACTACACCTTCACCAATCACCTCGACGTTGACCGCTACAACCTGAGCGGCAAAGACCAAGACACCGTGATTGCGGTTCGCGAACTGAACCAGAAGGGCCTCGGCTCCAGCCAGTCCTGGTACAACAACGTGATTGTTTACACCCACGGCTACGGCGTTGTTGCCGCCTACGGAAACCAGCGCACCGTGGACGGTCAGCCACAGTTCCTGCAGTCGGGCATCCCTTCAGTCGGCCTGCTGGGCAAGTACCGCCCGCAGATCTACTTCGGTGAGAACTCGCCGAGCTACTCCATCGTGGGTGGCGGCAAGACTCAGCTCGAGATGGACTACCCGGGCGGCAAGGACGGCAGCCAGACCACCTACACCACCTTCAAGGGCAAGGGTGGACCGTCGTTAGGCTCGGTGGTCAACCGTCTGGCTTACGCCATTCAGTTCAAGAGTGAGCAGATTCTGCTCTCCAACGCCATCAGCGATAAGAGTCAGATTCTTTACAAGCGCAGCCCGGCCGAGCGCGTCAAGGCGGTTGCTCCGTACCTGACTCTCGACAGCGATCCATACCCTGCTGTAGTTGACGGCAAAGTGGTTTGGATTGTCGACGGCTATACCACCAGCAGTCACTTCCCATACGCGAGGGCTGAAAACCCTAACGACGCGGTGGCCGACAGCGAGCAGGTGGCCGGCAAATTCACCGGCAACATCAACTACATCCGCAACTCGGTGAAGGCCACTGTGGATGCCTATGACGGTTCGGTTCACCTCTACGCCTGGGACACCAAGGACCCAATCCTGAAGACCTGGGAGAAGATCTACCCGGCAACCGTCGAGCCAATCTCGCACATGTCTGGTGCCCTAATCAGTCACGTTCGCTACCCAGCAGATCTGTTCAAGATTCAGCGCAACATGCTGGGCACCTACCACGTAACCGAGGCAGGGTCGTTCTACTCCCAGCAGGACGCTTGGATGATTCCAAACGACCCAAGCAAGGCCGGTCAGCTAGCTCAGCCTCCTTACTACCTGAGCATGCAGACCCCGCTGGTCAAGCAGGCAAACTTCAGTCTGTACACCACCTACATCCCTAAGTCCACGGGTGAGTCCAGTCGAAACGTTCTCACCGGCTACCTGGTTGCCGATTCAAACGCGGGAACCACAAAGGGTGTCAAGGCGGCCAACTACGGCAAGTT
>JAGWUG010000305.1 GCA_028868555.1 Actinomycetales bacterium
CAGCCGAGGGTGCCAAGGTGGTTGGCTGTGACCTCTTTGCCGAAGGTGCAGAGGAGACCGTGCGCCTGGTGCGCGAGGCTGGCGGCAAGATCACCAACTTCTCACCCGTTGACCTTGGTGATGCCGAGCAGTCCCGCAAGTGGGTTGAAGCGGCCATCGAGGTTTACGGTGGCGCCGACATCCTCTACAACAACGCCTCCATTCCCAAGTTTGGCGAGATCCAGGACCTCAGCGTTGAGGACTGGCAGTTTGTGATGAACAACGAACTCAACATCGTTTTCTATGCCGTTAAGGCAATCTGGCCGCACTTCATGAAGCACGGCGGCGTGGTCGTGAACATCGGCTCCATCGCCGGCACCCGCGGCGTTGAGTTCATGGCTCAAAACGCGCACGGCACCGCCAAGGCCGGTGTCATCAACCTCACTCAGCAGCTTGCGGTAGAGGGCGGCAAGTACGGAATCCGTGCGGTTTGTATCAGCCCGGGATTCACGGTCACCCCGTCCACCGCGTGGCTCGTGGACAGCGGTCCGGAGCCATTCAAGAAGAACATCGCTCGCATCCCGCTTGGTCGCGTTGGCCAGCCGAGCGACATCGTAAATGCAGCAGTTTTCCTGGCCTCAGACGAGGCCAGTTGGATCACAGGAGTCAACCTGGTGGTTGACGGAGGAGGATCGGTTCTCGGATGAGTACCTTCACTGGCAAGTTCTTTACCCCCACCGATGCGGGTTTCGACGAGGCCGCGGTTGGTCGCGTCTTCAACGCGCGTCGCCCAAGCCGTCGCCCTAACGCGGTGCTGCTGGCCGAGACTCGTGACGACATCGTCAACGGCGTCAAGTACGCCAAGGAGCAGGGCTGGGGAGTTGCCGTTCGTTCCGGCGGCCACAGCTGGGCAGCCTGGAGTGTTCGCGAAGAGACCCTCCTGATTGACTTAGGTCTCTATCAGGAGATGGACTACGACCCTGCCACCGGCATCGCCTCGGCAACCCCAGCCACCAAGGGTGGCGAGGTTCTCGACCCATATCTGCAGTCGGTAGGTCGCTTCTTCAACGGCGGACACTGTCCAACCGTGGGCATCGGTGGCTTCTTGCTGCAGGGTGGCCAGGGCTGGGTTGCCCGCGGCTGGGGTTGGGCTGCCGAGAGCGTGGTTGCGGTTGACGTGGTCACCGCAGACGGCGAGCTGGTGCGCGCCGACGCCACCCAGAACCAAGACCTCTACTGGGCCGCGCGCGGCGCCGGCCCTTCGTTCCCAGGCGTGGTCACTCGCTTCTACCTGCAGACCCGTCCGCGCTACAAGCACGCCGTTGAGTCGGTTCAGCTCTACAGCGTTGACCAGTTCCAGGACATCCTCAAGTGGATGTACTCCATCCACGACGAGGTTTCGCCAGACGTTGAGATCGTGATTGTCAGCCAGTGTGGCCCAACCGGACCTAACGGCGAGATCGAGCGAACCATCGTGGTGGATGCACTCACCCTGGTGGACGATGTCGAGCAAGGTCGCAAGAACCTCGCTCCTTTCCAGACCTACCCGGGCATCGCGTCGGCAATCGTGAACATCAACGGCGAGGAGACTCAGCTCTCGGTTCGCCGCGAGCAGC
>JAGWUG010000306.1 GCA_028868555.1 Actinomycetales bacterium
CAGTCCGCTGGGCAGGTACTTGCCAGCCTCGGTCCAGATCACGGCCAGAATGCGGTCAACAATTAAGAACCAAACCAAGCCAACCGCAACCGCGCCGTTCTGGTTGCGAATCAAGGTTCCAATGCCAACGCCAACCACGGCCAAAACCGCACCGATGAGCGCTGCCGCGAGTGGATAGTTCACAAAGATGTAGCTGTGCGGCGAACCCACATTCTTGAAGAGCGTGAGGGCAAATGCGCCGCTCGCCATTCCAATGAAGGTGGCGACCAGGTTGAAGCCAGCACCCCAGACAGCCGCAGTAATCAGCTTGGCGGTGAGCACGCGGCTGCGCTTTGGCTCCACAAGGAACGTAGCGATGGCGGTGTGGTGGTGGAACTCGCTCGACATGATGACGATGCCAAGAATCAGAGTGATGATGTAGGCGCCCAGTGCCTTGGCGTAGATGCCGTCGATCACATCGGGGCTACTCAGCGCCATAGGCATTTCCTTAGCCAACTTGGCGATGGCATAAGGCGAGAAAGCGGTGGCCAGCACGGCCAGGAAGACGGCACCAGCCAACAGACCCCAGGTGCGGCGCTGGTATGCCAGCTTCAGAAACTCAGACTTCAGTAGCTTCATTTGGCAACTCCAATCAGGCGCATGAAGGCCTCTTCCAGGGTCTGACCCTGGGTAACTTCACCGATGGGCCCTGCGGCAATCAACTTGCCGTGGTTGATGATGATCACGTCGTCAATGGTGTGCTGCATCTCGGCGAGTTGGTGCGATGAAACCAGGACCGTCTTGCCTTCAGATGCCAGGTTTCGAAGGAAGTCACGCAGCCAGGCGATGCCGATTGGGTCAAGGCCGTTGGCAGGCTCATCCAGCACCAGAATGTCAGGGTCGCCGAGGAGAGCGGCGGCCAGAGAGAGTCGCTGCTTCATTCCTAGCGAGTATCCCCTGGTGCGCTTGCGGGTGGCGTGGTCGAGTTCAACCAGCTTCAGCAGGCGCGGAATTGCATCGGTGGAAATACCGGCGGCCGCACAGATGACCCGTAAGTTCTGACCAGCGGTCAGTGCGCCATTGAAGCCGGAGCTGTCCAGCACCGCGCCAACCTTTTTGAGCGGCTGGTCCAGGTGGCTGTATGGCTTGCCCTCAATCAGGGCCTCTCCGCTGGTTGCCGATGCCAGCCCCAGCAGGCAGCGCAGGGCGGTGGACTTTCCCGCTCCGTTTGGACCCAGGAAGCCGGTGATACGTCCGGCCTCGATGTTTGCGGTAAGGCCGTCAACCGCGGTCACATCGCGGTAGGTCTTGACCAGGTTCTGGAACGAGATGCTGCTCATGATTACTCCCTTGGCCTCAGCCTAGACCTTTGTCCTGCACGCGTGTTAACCGCGCCTCAAAAAGCAGCTCGCGCAGGTCCTCATCAACCAGCACCTCCAGGCGACAGAGCACCGCCGGGTAGTTGCCAAAGTGCTGGGTCAAAAAGTATTTGTCTGGTTCCATTTGAACGTAGGCACGCGCAGTCTCGGCATCGGGGGTGTGTACCGCCAGAATGGTGCCCGGGTAAATTTCCGCACCGATGCTGGTCTCGCGCTTGATATCTGCCTT
>JAGWUG010000307.1 GCA_028868555.1 Actinomycetales bacterium
CGTTTGCGGAATGCCTCGGAGTTGGCGCGGATGGCCTCCCCCTGGTGACCGAGTCTGCCAAAGACTCTCAGTGTCGTAAGTCCGCGCAGCACATCGGTGAAGTGGCTTGCCAAGGTGTTTAGTGCTCCGAGTTGGCGCCGCTGTACATCCTGGGTGGCCCAGCCGATGAAGATCATGAACAACGGGATCAGGGGGAGCGTGCAGAGCACAATCACGCCGCTCCAGAAGTCCTGACCAAAGATGGCTGCGGTCATCATTGGTGTGACCAGCGCTGTGCCAACCAACGACGGCAGGAAGCGGGAGAAGTAGGCGTCCAGGGCGTCGATGCGGTGGGTGGCTAGCAGTGCCACATCGCTAACCTTGCGGCTAACCAGCCAGCTGGGGCCGAGCCGATTGACCGCGGCCAGGAAGGCTGCCCGAAGTTGAACCTTGGACGCTAGCGCGGCTCGAACGGCAAGCACCTCCTGAAGCCAGACCAGCAAGGCTCGCGCCGCACCGAAAACTAGTACGAAGAAGATGGTGTCGTAGTTGCTGCCCAAGTAGGGGGCCGCAAACATTCGCGAGATAAACAGGCTCAGATTCCAAGCGAACCCAATGGTGCAGAGGGCGCTTAAAGCCGACAGAGCGACCACGCCGGCTATGAACCAGCGGGCCGCTCTGGCGGTCTTCAGTAGGCGAGGATCAAGCGGCTTAATGCTCCACTCGTCCCTTCTGCTTAGTTGTGAATCGGATTAGTGCGAGCCGGCAGGAATGCTCTTGCGGCTAACACGCTTGCGGAAAACCCAATAGGTCCAGCTCTGGTAGGCCAAGACGAATGGAATCATGATTGCCGCAACCCAGGACATTACAGTCAGAGTGTACTGGCTGCTGGACGCGTTTTCGATGGTCAGGCTGTAGGCAGCATCGGTGGTTGAAGGCAGGACATTTGGGTAGAGCGCTGCGAACAGTGCACCCACCGCAGTCACGATAGTGACCACCATGAGAGCGAAGGCCTGGCCGTCACGCTTTGCGGAGTTTGCCAGCTGAGCGGCAACCAGCGACAGCGCTGCAACAACGGTGAGGACAGCACCGATGAGGCTGAAGTGCGCGAAGAGGGTCCACAGCAGAAAGCTGGCGGCGATGACGGTTGCTACGTAGCCAGCCTTCTTGGCCAGGGCTCGTGCGCGGTCCTTGATCTCGCCATCGGTCTTGAGGGTGATGAACACCAGTCCGTGCAGGAAGAACACGGTGAGGGTCGTCAAGCCACCGAGCAGACCATAAGGGTTGAGCAGGGTAAACAGAGTGCCGGTGTAGATGTGCTGAGCATTTAGTGGCACTCCCTGAACGATGTTTGCGAAGGCAACACCCCAGAGCAGAGCGGGCAGAGCCGAACCGATCACGATCATCCAGTCAAAGGTCTTGCGCCACTTGGCGGTATCTCCCTTGCCGCGGTATTCAAACGCCACACCTCGGGCAATCAGAGCCGCCAGGATTAGCAGCAGAGCCAGGTAGAAGCCACTGAAAAGCGATGCGTACCACTCGGGGAAAGATGCGAACAGCGAGGCGCCAGCAACGATAACCCAGGTCTCGTTGAGGTCCC
>JAGWUG010000030.1 GCA_028868555.1 Actinomycetales bacterium
CCAGATGCTGCTTGGAGGCAGCTTCACCGCGCAGTGGATCTACTGGCCGTTGGCCACCGTGGCCGAGCCTTGGCGAATGGTCACCTCAACCTTCCTGCACTCCCCCAGCTCGGTGCTGCACATTCTGTTCAACATGTACACGCTCTGGATCTTTGGTCGCGAGTTGGAGTACCTGCTTGGTCGCGGCCGTTTCCTGGCGCTCTACCTGATCTCCGGATTCGGTGGCTCGGTGGGTGTGCTGTGGCTGGGCGAACTGAATGGTCCGGTACTGGGTGCATCGGGGGCACTGTTTGGACTGATGGCCGCCTACTTTGTGATCATGCGCAGCCTGGGCGGCAACAGCGGTCAGATGGCCGGCTTGATTGCCATCAACCTGATCTCGGGATTCTTCGTTTCCAACATCGCCTGGCAGGCTCACGTTGGCGGACTCATCACTGGTGCCGCCATCGCCCTGGTCTACTCGCGCACTCGCTCTGCGTCCGCAGCTGGTCGCCAGCGCGCGCTCGTTTGGGTGGTCATCGCCGCCCTGGTTGGCCTCACCATTGTGCGCATCCTGCAGGTGGGCATCGGTGGTTATTAGCCCCACGGATTAGTGCGGCTAACCCCCAGGTTAAAACCAACGGCACCCGGTCTTGCGACTGCGGGTGCCGTTTGAAGTTTGTAAGGGGTGTGGTTACTTCCACGCCTGCAGAAGGCGGGCTACTTCCACCTGGTTGACATGACGAAGCCCACCATCATCACGCCGAAGCCGATGAGGATGTTCCAGTTACCCAGGTTGAGGGCTGGAGCCACGTTGTTGAGGCCAGAACCCAGTGGGTACTGTGCGCCGGTCACGTAGAAGCAGATGATCCAGATCAGGCCGAGCAGCATGAATCCGAACATCACCGGGGCAAACCACGACGGGTTTGGCTCGGCTGCATCGGTGCGCTGGCTGGTTGCGTTTGCGGCCTCAGACGGCTTGACGCTCTTCTTCTTGCGGGTGCTTGATTCAGGCATGGGGAAATTCTATCGCAAAGCGTCTAAATAGCCGTTGGCGTTAGGCTTTAAGGGCTATGACCAAGATTCTCGTTCTGGACAACTACGACTCGTTTGTCTATACCCTCAATGGCTACCTGCAGCAGCTGGGCGCTCAGACTGAGGTGCTCCGCAACGATGTGGTCAGCGAAGCCGAGTTGCCGGAGCTGATGAGTAAGTATGACGCCATTCTGCTTTCGCCAGGCCCCGGAACCCCCGCCGATGCTGGTCTCTCGATTCCGGTGGTGCGTCAGGCGCTCAAGACCGGTCAGTCTGTCTTCGGAGTTTGTCTTGGACACCAGGCCATTGCCGAGGCCATGGGCGCAACCGTGACTTCTGCCGAGGAACTGATGCACGGCAAGACCAGCCAGGTTAGCCACGATGGCTCGCTGGTTTACAGCAACGTACCCGAGCCTTTCACCGCAACCCGCTACCACTCTCTGGCGGTTGTGGCCTCAACCGTGCCTGATGACTTGATTGTGACCAGCCGCACCATCGCCGGCATTGCCACCGATGGAACCGAGACTCGCGGCGGTGTGATCATGGGTCTGCAGCACAAGACCCTGCCAATTTACGGCGTACAGTTCCACCCGGAGAGCGTGCTCACCCAGGGTGGCTATCAGATGCTGGGCAACTGGCTGGAGAGCGTTGGCCTCAAGGGTGCGGCCGAGACAGCGAAGGGGCTTAGCCCGCTGGTTCGTCTTTAGGTGCCACTCGAGAAATACAAGAATTGCGAATGCCCCGGACTTGATCCGGGGCATTCGACTTTAAGAACTAGTTACAGCCAACCGTCAGGATGATTGACGATCCCTGTGGGGCGAGGCCCGGCAGGATGCTCTGGCTGAGAACGGTGGTTCCGGTTCCCCCACCAGGACATGGCGTTGCGGTCTGAACCGAAACCATGAGCTGAACGTCAACCGCAGTTAGCTGCTTCTGTGCGGTGGCAACATCGAGGTTGACCACGTTTGGAACCAGCACCTGGCCGTTGGAGACGTTCAGGTTGATGCTGCTTCCAGCCGCAACGCTCGTACCGGCAACCGGGTCGCTCGATACAACCTTGCCCTGGGCAACGGTCGCTGAGTTCACCGGATTGATGGTTCCCAGCGCCAGCTTGGCGTTGGTGAGCGCGGTGGTGGCGGCATCCTCGGTGAGGTTGGCTAGGTCTGGGACCTGGGCCTGACCCTTACCGGACGAAACGTAGACGGTAACCAGTTGGTTCTCGCCCACCTTGGTGCCGGCAGGTGGATCGGTGGAGATGATGGTGTCAACCGGCACGGTGTCCGACTGCTGGTAGGCCTTAGTGTCTAGCAACTTGGCATCGGTGAGGGCCTTCTCACCATCCGTGAAGGTCATGCCAACAACGTTTGGAACAGAGACGCCCGCGGTTGGGTTGGGGTTGATCACCAGGTTTGGCAGATTGCCACCGATGGCGATGAACCAGACGATGAGGCCGACGATGATGACGCCGAGGCCCGAGCCAACTCCCCAGAGAACGCGAGGCGAAGGGGTGGCGCTGCGGCGAACCCGAGTGCTGCCGGTGTTGGTGTCGATTGCCTGGCTGCTGGTGGTTACCGGCGGGACATCGAGACCCAAGGCGCTGAATGGGTTGGTGATGAGCGAAGTGTCGGCGCGCTCTAGCTCTGGGTTGGCAGGCGCAGCAGGAGCTGCATAGGTTGGCGCAACCGGGTTGCCCGAAACCGGTGTTGGTACTGGACCGGTGTAAAGGTACTCGACAGGAGGCTGAGTGGCGGACTCAGCATCGGTGGCAGGCGCCTCGTTGGCTGCAACTGCTGGCTCATCAAACGGGCTGTCCCCGCGAAGCAGGCGATCGAAGTCGCTGATGACCTCGGTAGGCTCGGCCGAACCGCCAAAACTAGCGTCCACTGGAACCGGAGCCTCGGCTGAAGGCATCACGGTGGTGGCCGCGCCTGCAGAGATGTTCTCCTCGAAGTCGGTGACCAGTGGGAGCGAGCCGGTGTGGTGCATGGCCGCGTTCTGCTGGGTGGCAATCATGGCGGCGGCCAGGTGCTCGCGGAATTCGTCGGCGGTCTGGAAACGCTCGTTGCGGTCCTTGGCCATGGCCTGCAGAACCACTGCGTCAAGCTCAGGTGAAACCATTGGGTTGTGCACCGACGGCGGGGTCACTGCCTCGGATACGTGCTGGTAGGCAACCGAAACCGCGGTCTCGCCCTTGAATGGTGGGCGACCGGCGAGCATTTCGTAGAGCAGAACGCCGGTGGAGTAGAGGTCGGTGCGGGCGTCAACGTTTTCGCCGCGGGCCTGCTCTGGGCTGAAGTACTGGGCGGTGCCAACGATGCCAACCGAGTAAGCCTGGGTGTTTGCGGAGTCCGATACGGCACGGGCAATGCCGAAGTCCATCACCTTTACGGTTCCGGCCTCGGTGATCATGATGTTGGCGCTCTTGATGTCGCGGTGAATGATGCCGGCGCCGTGCGAAACGCTCAGCGCGGTGAGCACGCCATCGGTGTAGTCAACAGCTTCTTCAATGGTGAGGCGTCGCTGGTGCAGGAGGTCGCGCAGGACGGCGCCCTTAACGTACTCCATGACGATGTAAGGGCGACGGATGGTGCTGCCCTGAAGGTCTAGCGACTCTTCCTCGCCGGCATCGTAGATGCGAACGATGGTTGGGTGAGCCATGCGAGCCGAGGCCTGAGCCTCCTGGCGAAAGCGGGCCTCAAAGCTTGGGTCGTTGGCTAGGTCGCTCTTGAGCAGCTTGATTGCAACCACGCGGCCGAGGCGAGTGTCTTCACCCTCGTATACGTCGGCCATGCCGCCGCGACCAATCAGGTTTCCCAGTTGGTAACGACCAGCGATGATCTTGCGGTTGTCGCTCAATGTTGCTCCGAACTTATTTCTTCACTCAGTTTAGTTTTGGTTACTGAACTGGAGTGGGGCTAGGACTACTGTTGTCGGTTTGTTGCACGTAGTAGGTGAGGGTAACCACTGTTCCCGGCTCGAGGGTGCCCAGAGGCGAGGCCAGGTACACGGTCATGAGGCGCGGGTCGGTGGCATCAACCTGGGTGCCGGCGATGGTCTGCGGTTGCAGACCCAGCGAGGCCAAATAGCTTGTCGCCACATAGATGTCCTTGCCAACCACATCGGTGGTTAGCAGGGTTACCGCAGTTGGACTGGTGCTCGGCGAGAGGCTTGGAACCGGGCCGACCGAACCCCAGGTGCTCTGGCTTGGGCTGGAGCTGGTGCTTGGAGCCGGCTTGTTGGCTCCGAGGATGAGCGCGAAGACCAGGCTGAGGGCAGTGATGCTGAGCAGAATGACCACGGCAATCCAAGGCCAAACTACTGGCGGCTTCGGCACCTGAGCGGTCTTGGCATCCAGCAGGGTGGTGTCATCGGTGTAGGCGCGCACGTTTGGCAGCACGGCCGTGCCGGTTCCGCGGTGGCGCGGGTTTGACATGAGCGCCTCGGCGGCAATGGCCAAGCTGAGCGCATTGTTTGGGCGCTCAAACGGCTTCTTCTGAAGGCACTTGAGAATCAAGTCACCGATGCGTGGATCGACGGTGTCTGGAAGAGCCGGCGGCAGGTCGTTGATCTGAGCCATGGCAATGTCCATCTGGCTTGCCCCAGTGAATGGGCGGCGGCCCGCGATTGCCTCGTAGGCCACGATGCCCAGCGAGTAGATGTCGGTGAGCGGTGAAGATCCCTTGCCGGTTGCCTGCTCTGGAGCTAGGTACTGAACGGTTCCCATTACCTGGCCGGTGGCGGTCAGCGATACCTGGTCGGCAACCCGAGCGATGCCGAAGTCGGTGATCTTCACCTGGTGGTCAGGGGTGATGAGCAAGTTGCCCGGCTTGATGTCGCGGTGAACCATTCCAGATTCGTGGGCTGCCTGCAGCGCGCGGGCGGTCTGGCTGATGATGTCTAGAACGCGCTCGCCGGAGAGAGTCTTCTCGCGCTCGAGAATCTTGGCCAGGGATTCACCCGGCACCAGCTCCATCACGAGGTAGGCCGAACCGGAGTCCTCGCCGTAATCGAAGACGTTGGCAATACCCTCGTGGTTGACCATGGCGGCTAGTCGGGCCTCGGTGCGGAAGCGCTCCAAGAAGCCCGGGTCGCTCATGTACTCCTGCTTGAGGATCTTGATGGCAACCGAACGAAGAATGATCTCGTCGTGCGCCTGCCAGACCTCACCCATGCCTCCGGTGGCAACCAGAGACTCCAGGCGGTAACGTCCCCCGTAAACCTTGCCTATCTCAGGCTTCATTTCTTCAACACCGCTTCCATGACCTTGCGCGCAACCGGTGCGGCCAGAAGGTTACCAAACCCGCTCTGCCCCATGCCGCCACCGTCTTCAACAACTACCGCTACCGCAACCTTTGGGTTGTTCGCCGGCGCGAAACCGGTGAACCAAAGGGTGTACGGCAGGTTGCCACCGTTTTGGGCGGTACCGGTCTTACCGGCCACCGAAACCCCAGAAATCTGACCGTTGGTGCTCACACCGTGTGCCACGGCGTTCACCATCATGTCGCGCACCTGTCCGGCAACTCCGTTGCTGAGCGGCTGTCCCAACTGCGACGGCGAACCCTGCTCCAGGATGGAGAGGGTTGAAGACTGCACGTAAGAAACCAGGTAAGGCTTCATCATCACGCCGCCGTTGGCCACCGATGCCGAGACCAGCGCCATCTGCAGCGGGGTCACGCGGTCGTCGAACTGACCGAATGCGCTTAGACCGGTCTGGGCATCGTCCATGTTCTGCGGATAGGTGCTCGGGGTGACGGTCATCGGAATCTTGAGGCTCTTGCCAAAGCCGAAGAGCTCGGCCTGGGCGCGAATCTTGTCCTGACCCAGTGCAATACCGAGCTGGGCGAACGGAATGTTGCACGACCACTTCAGGGCATCGGCGATGGAAACGCGTGGCTTGCCACCGCACTTGCCTTCACCCGAGTTGTAGATGTAGGTGGTGGTGCCCGGCAGCTGGAACTTGGCAGGGTTTGGGAAGGTGTCGGTTGGCTTGTAGCCGTTGTTGAGGGCGGCGCTCGCCACGATGATCTTGAACACCGAACCAGGCGCGTAGAGCGAGCCGGTGATGGCCTTGTTGATCAGCGGGTTGGTCTTGTCGGCCAGTAGCTTGGCGTAGTTCTGGCTGGCCTGCTGGTTGTTGTGAACCGAGAGCAGGTTGGCGTCAAAGCCAGGCTTGGAGACCATGGCCAGAATCTTGCCGGTCTTTGGCTCAATGGCAACCACGGCGCCCTTTAGGTTGCCAAGCGCGGACCATGCCGCCTTCTGCACCTTGGGGTCAATGGTCAATTCCACCGATGCACCCGAGACCGGGTTTCCGGAGAGAGTGGCATTCAGCTGCTCGAAGAACTGCGAGGAGTTCTGGCCGCTGAGGTAGCTGTTGAGGGCGCCCTCCAGGCCGGCGGTTCCCTGAATGTTGGAGTAGAAGCCGGTGACCGCCGAGTACATGGGGTCGGTGAACTTGCGCAGGTAGTGGTAGGTGTCGCCGCTCGGTACCGAGTAGGCGATGGGCTGACCGGCCACCAGAATGGCGCCGCGCTTGGTCTTATAGCTGTCGTAAAGGGTGCGCACGTTGCGCGGGTCGTTGTTCAGCTGGTCGGCAAAGCCAAACTGAATGGCGGTGGAGGCTACAAATAGGCAGGCAAACATTGCCATGATGACCAGGCCAATGCGTCTTAGTTCGCGGTTCACAGGGTCACCGACCTCTGGTTGCCGCCGGCAGAGTCACTGATGCGCAGCAGCAATCCAACGATGATCCAGTTGGCTAGCAGCGAGGATCCACCGGCCGCCAGGAACGGGGTGGTCAGACCGGTCAGTGGAACCACTCGGGTCACACCGCCAACCACGATGAAGGTCTGCAGGGCCAGCACGAACGAGAGTCCGGTGGCCAGCAGCTTGGAGAAGTCGTCGTTGTGGGTGAAGCCAATGCGCAGGCCGCGTGAAACCAACAGCAGGTAGGTGAGCAGCAGTACGAAGACTCCGGCAAGTCCAAGTTCCTCGCCAAGGCTGGAGAAGATGAAGTCGCTCTCGGCCAGCGGCACCAGCTGAGGAAGGCCGCCACCCAGGCCAGAGCCAAGCAGCGAGCCGTGAGCCAAACCGAAGTTGCCCTGGGCCAGCTGGTAGGAACCACCAATGGCGTTGTAGTTGGCCGGGTTGAGCGGATCCAGCCAGGCGTTGACTCGGCCCGAAACGTAGGTCATGAATCGGCCAGCAATCAGAGCGCCGGTGAGGAACATGCCAAGTCCGGTTGCAACATAGATGGCGCGGCCGGTTGCCACATAGATCATGACCAGGAAGAGGCCGAAGTAGAGCAGGCTGGTTCCGAGGTCGCGTTCGAACACGAGCACGCCCAGGCTGGCAACCCAAACTACAAGAATCGGACCTAGTTCACGGGCTCGCGGTAGCTGCACTCCCAGAATGCGGCGGCCCACAATCGACAGACTCTCGCGACGGCTAACCAGGTAGCCGGCGAAGAAAATGGTCAGGGCAATCTTGGCTAGCTCTCCCGGCTGGAAGGTGAAGCCACCGATGCCAATCCAGAGGCGGGCACCGTTGATGGTCTTACCGATGATTGGCAGGGCCGGCGAAAGCAGCAGGGCAACACCTAGAACCATGCTGATGTAGATGAAGCGGCGCAGGAACAGGTGGCTCTTCACGAAGTAGATCACCAGCATGGCGGCAACCATGGCGATGCAGGTCCAGACCACCTGCTTGCCCGCGAACAGGCTCGGATTGGTGAGGTGTTCCTTGGCCAGATCTAGCCGGTAAATCTCACTGATTCCGAGCCCATTGAGCGCAACAGTCAGTGGCAGGAGCAGCGGGTCGGCCTCGCTTGCGCGAAGGCGCAGCAGCAGGTGAATTGCCAGTGCACCGATGGCGGGTGGCAGGAAGTACTGCCAGACATCGGAGCGCATTACCTGGATCACACTGAGCTGAATCTGAATCAGTTCGTAGATGTTGAGGCCCAGCGCAAAGAGCAAGAGCATGAGCTCGGTGTTGCGGCTGCGGGGCACGATGCGAACGATCTTGCCGATGGCATCGGTGGCACCGAAGGTAACAGTGTTGGCTGCCTTTTCCGCGGCCTTGAGCGGGCGACGGAGTTTCTGCAGCGGTCGGCTGAGCTTGCTAAGCGGGTTGCTCACTAGTTGCCTCCCGGGTGAAGGAGGGCTTTGATTTCGCGTTCGGCATCGGTGAGGCTGGTGGCCGGAATGGTCTGCAGCACGAGCGAACGCTGATAGCTAGG
>JAGWUG010000031.1 GCA_028868555.1 Actinomycetales bacterium
ACGGCTTTATCTTGCGCTACCCCGATGGCCAGACTCCAACGACCGGCTACCAGTTTGAGCCCTGGCACTTCCGCTACGTGGGAACCGACCTGAGCACGGCAATGCACAACTCGGGCGTGAGCGTGCTTGAGAAGTACTTCAAGCTGCCAGCTGCGCCGACTTACTAAGCCAGCCTTTAGCCAAGCACTCCGTCAACCAGAGCCTTGGCCTCAACCTGAACCTGCTTGAGGTGCTCGGCGCCCAGGAACGACTCACCGTAGATCTTGTAGACGTTCTCGGTTCCCGAAGGACGGGCCGCAAACCAGGCGTTCTCGGTGCTCACCTTGAGGCCACCTAGTGCGGCACCGTTTCCGGCTGCGTGAGTCTCGATGTGGGTGATGCGCTCACCGGCAAGGGAGTCGGCGCTAACTGCATCGGCGCTGAGCTTGCCCAGCTTGGACTTCTGCTCCAGGGTGGCCGGAGCGTCAATGCGTTCGTAGGCCGGATCGCCAAACTTGGCGGTCAGCTCACCGTAGTGCTCGCTCGGAGTCTTGCCAGTGACAGCAGTTATCTCGGCGGCAAGAAGGGCCAGAATCAGGCCATCCTTGTCGGTGCTCCAGGAGGTGCCGTCCAGACGAAGGAACGATGCGCCGGCAGACTCCTCGCCGCCAAAGCCAACCGAACCATCCATCAGGCCAGGTACAAACCACTTGAAGCCAACCGGAACCTCGATGAGCTTGCGCCCCAGTCCCGAGACCACTCGGTTGATGATGGAGGACGAAACCATGGTCTTCCCAACGGCCGCACTTGCCGACCAGTTTGGACGGTTGCGGTAAAGGTAGTCGATGCTCACGGCCAGGAAGTGGTTTGGGTTCATCAGTCCGTGGTCGCGGGTCACAATGCCGTGACGGTCCGCATCGGCGTCGTTTCCGGTGGAGATGTCGAAGCGGCTCTTGCCCTCAATCAGGCTTGCCATGGCATAAGGGCTGGAGCAGTCCATGCGGATCTTCTCGTCCCAGTCAAGGGTCATGAATCCAAACTGGAAGTCCACGTTTGGGTTCACCACGGTCAGGTTGATGTCGTAGATCTCGGCAATCTCGCCCCAGTACTCCACCGATGCGCCACCCATTGGGTCGGCACCAATCGAGACACCGCTGTGGCGGATGGCATCCAGGTTTAGAACATCACCAAGCTGCTTGATGTAGTTGCGACGGAAGTCAAAGTGACCAGGCTTGGCGTGACCGCGGCGAACCTCACGGAGGCCACCCGCAATGATCTCGTTGGCGCGGGCGGCAATCCAGTTGGTGGCATCGCTGTCGGCAGGGCCACCGTGAGGCGGGTTGTACTTGAAGCCACCGTCGGTTGGTGGGTTGTGGCTCGGGGTAATCACCAGGCCGTCGGCCACCGATGCATCCCCGGCAGCCTTGCCGGCGTTGTGGTTGATGATGGCCACCGATACCGCAGGGGTAGGGGTGTAGCCAGCGTTGGAGTCAACCAGCGCGGTGACGCCATTGCCGGCGAGCACCTCGAGGGCGGTCTCCTCGGCAGGGGTGCTCAGCGCGTGGGTGTCCTTGCCAACGTAGATTGGGCCGTGAATGTTCTGGGCAGCGCGATACTCGACGATTGCCTGAGTGATTGCGGCGATGTGGTCCTCGTTGAAGGAACCATTTAGCGAGGTGCCGCGGTGACCGGAGGTACCGAAGACCACCTTCTGCTCCACATTGGTCACATCGGGGTGAATCTCAAAGTAATCACGAACCAGCCCCTCAATGTTTACGAGGTCTGATTCCTGAGCCTTTAGTCCTGCGCGCGCGTTCATTTTTCTATTTTGACGGCTAGCCTTAATACATGCCATCGCAATCAGGTAACTATTCGGATAAGAATGCCTCCGCAGCCCGGGGCTACGCCTTTCTCGGCCCGGTAGGCACCTTCACCGAACTCGCTCTGGCTCAGGTTCCTGAGGCCAAGGGCGCAACCTGGCACGCCATGAACACCGTGCCCGAGGCGCTCGCTGCAGTGCTCTCTGGAGCCGCCTACCGCGCTGTCGTGCCGGTGGAATCATCGGTGGAGGGCGGCGTAAGCGCCACCCTGGATGCGCTGGCGACCATCGGTGAATTGCGCATTTACGGCGAGTATTTGGTGCCGGTGAACTTCAACCTGGTGACCCGCCCGGGCACCAAGCTGGCAGACGTGAAGACCGTTGCCGCCCACCCGGTTGCCTACGCGCAGGTTCAGGCCTGGCTGCACGCCAACCTGCCAAACGCGGTTCACCTGCCGGCCACCAGCAATGCCGCCGCTGCCGCAGACCTGCTAACCACCGATGCCGCCGACGCCGCGATTTCCACCACCCACATCACCGACCACTACGCGGTTGAGGTGCTGGCCAAGAACGTTGCCGACAACCAGCACGCTCAGACCCGATTCATTCAGGTTGGTCTGCCAGATGTGCAGCCTGCGCCAACCGGTGCGGACAAGACCTCCATCATCGTGGAACTGCCAACCGACCGTCCCGGTGCGCTGCTGGAGATGCTCGAGCAGTTCGCAGCTCGCGGAGTAAACCTGACCAGGATCGAGAGCCGCCCGATCGGTGATCGCCTCGGACGCTACCGCTTCAACGTGGACGCCGAGGGTCACATTCAGGACTCCGGTCTCGGTGAGGCACTCTCGGGTCTCTACCGCTTCAGTCCAAAGGTGCTGTTCCTCGGTTCGTACCCTCGCGCCGACAAGCTGGAGTCAAAGCCAAACGGAAACAACTCCAACGCCGAATACGGCGAGGCTCAGGCCTGGCTGGAAGCGCTGCGCACCGGGCACTGAGCCTTTGGCGCTACTTCGTCCGCGCACAGTGCCGTTGGCGCTACTTCGTCCGCGCGGCTAGAGCCTGACTTTTAATGCCTGCGGCATCACTTCAAATCTGGCCGAAACCACCTTGCCGAAGGCGTCGCCATCGAGCTGCAGGTCAACTGGGTGATGCGGCTTGGCCATGATGGATTGGCCGGTCATGTTTCCCAGGGTCTTTACGTTGGCGGTGTAGTCGGCCAGCTCGGCTGCGCCAACAATCTTGCCGCGCAAAAAGTTGATCCAGGTCACGCGGTTAAAGAAGTCAATCCAGTTCCAGATTTGCCGCGGACCAACTGCGGCTACATCCAACATGCCATCGTCAAGCTGGGCGTCCGGCATCAGGTTGATATTTCCAGGCAGGAAGCCGCAGTTACCAATCAGCAGGCTGTGCAGCTTCAGGGTCTTTGCGGGGCGGCCGTTCACACTCACATCGATGCGCTCGAAACGCACCGGGAGGCTGCGGATTCCGCCCTCCACGTAAGCCACCCAACCGAGCACCTTCTTGCGCTCCACATCGGTGTTCATGATGATTTGGGCGTCTAGGCCGAGGCCAGCCATCACCGCGAAGATGTGGGTCTCACTTGGGCGGTCGCCCTCGAACTCTAGGGTCACGCGTCCAAGATCGATGGCTTTAACCTCTCCCACGGCTGCCTTTAAGGCTGCCCGGGTGGTGCTCGTGAGCGGAATGCCAAGATTTCGTGCCAGCACGTTACCAGTTCCCAGTGGAATGATGCCCACCTCGGCATCGGTGTAGGCAAGTTGCTCAACGGCGCTGCGAAGGGTGCCGTCACCACCCGCAATGAGGAAGAGTTTGTGGCCGTCTGCCAACGCTTCCTGGGCCTGACCCCCGCCATTGTCGTTCACCGTGGTGGCGTAATAGGCGGCTTTTTTGAGTCCGGCTCGGGCCAAAGCTCCATCCACAGCCGACTGAAGGCGGGCCTTATCCACCTTTTGCGGATTGTAGATAACAGCGGTGGTGCCCATGGGTTCAGACTAACAAGAACCTCGCGGACACTATCTTGAGGTTTTCCCCAGACTTGAATGTCTCACCCAAAAGGTAGGCTTAAAAGGTGATTGACCTGAACCTGCTGCGTGAAAACCCAGATGCCATCAAGGCCAGCCAGCGTGCCCGCGGTGCTGATGAAGCACTGGTAGACCAGGCCGCTGCGGCCGATGTTGCCTACCGTGCCGCTCTGCGCGAGTTTGAGGGTCTTCGCGCCGAGCAGAACGCCTTTGGCAAGACCGTTGCCACCGCGCCAAAGGAGCAGAAGCAGGCTCTGGTTGCCCAGGCCCAAGAGATGGCCGCGGGTGTAAAGGCCGCCGATGCCGCCGCGGGCGAAGCCGAGAAGGCTCTGAACGAGCTCCTGTGGCAGATCGAAAACGTGGTCATCGAAGGCATTCCAGCCGGTGGTGAGGATGACTACGTGGTTCTCAAGCATGTTGGCAACAAGCCAGAGTTCAACTTCGAGGTCAAGGACCACCAGGTTCTCGGAGAGAGCCTCGACATCATCGACATCCAGCGCGGTGTCAAGATTTCGGGCTCGCGCTTCTACTTCCTAAAGGGTTGGGGTGCTCGCCTTGAGCTGGCGCTCATGAACCTGGCGCTCGACAAGGCGGCCGCGGCCGGCTTCACCGCGCTCATCACTCCTACTCTGGTCAAGCCTGAGATCATGGCCGGAACCGGCTTCCTCGGTGCCCACGCCGACGAGATCTACTACCTCCCTGCCGATGACCTGTACCTAACCGGTACCAGCGAGGTGGCCCTAGCCGGCTACCACCGCGACGAGATCATCGACGGTCTTGGCGAGGGAACCCACCGCTACGCCGGTTGGAGCACCTGCTACCGCCGCGAGGCCGGTTCCTACGGCAAGGACGTGGGCGGCATTCTTCGCGTGCACCAGTTCAACAAGCTGGAGATGTTTGTCTACACCCTGCCTGAGCTGGCCGAGGCAGAGCACGAGCGTCTGCTCGCTTGGCAGGAAGCCATGCTGCAGGCCTGTGAGCTGCACTACCGAGTGATTGACACCGCCGCGGGAGACCTTGGCTCCAGCGCAGCCCGCAAGTTTGACGCCGAGGCCTGGGTGCCTTCGCAGCAGACCTTCCGCGAGCTCACCTCTACTTCCAACTGCACCACGTTCCAGGCTCGTCGCCTGAACATCCGTTACCGCCGCGAGGATGGCAAGACTGCTCCTGCGGCCACCCTCAACGGCACGCTGGCCACCACCCGTTGGTTGGTTGCCATCCTTGAGACTCACCAGCAGGCCGACGGTTCGGTCCGCATTCCCGAAGCCCTGCGCCCCTACCTTGGCGGCCAGGACTACATTCGACCGAAGGCCTAGGTCACTCCTTGAGCACACCCCAGAACGACAGTCGAGCAGCTGGCGACCAGCGTTGGCTGGTGGCGCTCGACATTGACGGCACGCTTGTACACGACGACGGCTTCCTCTCCCCAGAGGTGGTTCGCGAGGTTCAACGCGTCCGTGAACTGGGCCACGAAATCGTGGTGGCAACCGGGCGCTCCGCAGCCAACGCCATCCCGGTGGTTCGCGAACTAGGCATCGATGCCGGCTATGTGGTTTGCTCCAACGGCGCTGTGACCGTTGTGGTTGACGACGAAGACCCGCAGGGTTTCCGCCCGCACGAGGTAATTACCTTCCACCCGCGCGAGGTTCTCACCAAGCTGATCTCCACCCTGCCAAACGCGCACTTTGCAGTTGAAGACATTGACGGCTCGTACCGTTTCCACAAGCCTTTCCCTGCATATGCACTGGGCGAGCAGAACTTCGAGACCCCGCTCGAAGAACTCATGAGCCACCCGGTTAGCCGCGTGGTAGTTCTCTCCCCGGAGCACGAAGTTGATGACTTCCTGGCGCTCATCTCGGGCATCGGCCTGCACTCGGTTACCTACGCCATCGGCTATACCGCCTGGCTAGATATCAGCCCGGAGGGAATCACCAAGGGCAGCGCCCTCGAGAAGCTGCGCGAAGTTCACGGCATCCCAACCCACCAGACCATAGCGGTTGGTGACGGGCGAAACGACATTGCCATGTTTGAGTGGGCCGCTGCCGGCGGTGGGCTGTCCTTTGCGATGGGTCAGGGCCCAGACGACGTAAAGGCCGCCGCAATCGAAGTCACCTCATCGGTGGAAGACGACGGCGTAGCCAGAGTTCTCTCAGGTTTTGAGGGCATACTCTTCACCAGAACCCTCGGGTAAACTGGTTCGCGGAGGCCTGTCCGAGCGGCCGATGGAGCTGGTCTTGAAAACCAGTGAGCAGCAATGCTTCGTGGGTTCGAATCCCACGGCCTCCGCCATCTTTCCTAAGGAATCTCTTGAGCAACCTTGAGCCCCGCTACCGACGAGCGAATCCGCGTCACGGTGTGCTGGTGGCTCGCTCAGGGAAACGAAACCTACTAAGCCTCGCCTGGCGCGGCCTCGCGGTAGTTCTCTCCGCGGTTCTCATTGTCGCTAGCTACTCGGTGGTCTCCATCGGCAGCCAGCTGGCCGGCACCGGCATTCAACTCACCGATGCCAACGGGCACGCCATCACCGCACCAAAGGACCTCAAGGGTCCAATCAACATGCTTCTGGTTGGCTCGGACACCCGCGCCGGTCAGGGCGGCGGGTTCGGAACTGGAATCACCAGCAACCTCGCCGATGTGATCATCCTGCTCCACGTCTCGGCCAACCGTAAGAACGCGGTTGCCATGAGCTTCCCGCGCGACCTCATGGTTCCCTGGCCCGCCTGCCCGAGCACCTCGGGTGGCTCCGGCTACCTGGCGCAGTCGCTTGGCCAGATCAACGCCACCATCGCAAACGGCGGCCCGGGCTGCACCCTGCTGACCGTCGAATCAGTAACGGGGCTTACCATCCCGTATCTGGCCATGATCAACTTCAAGGGCGTCATCGAGATGTCCAACGCCATTGGTGGCGTAACGGTCTGTGTTGCCAACCCAATCCACGACACCTACACCCACCTGGATCTCACCGCCGGAATGCACACCCTGCAGGGTCTTCAGGCGCTGCAGTTCCTGCGCACGCGTCACGGCATCGGTGATGGCAGCGACCTAAGCCGCATCAGCAACCAGCAGGTGTTCATGAGTTCGCTCTTCCGCAAGGTGAAGAGCAACGGTGTGCTCACCAACCCGGTCTACCTATACAGCCTGGCCAGTGCCGCGGCTCGCAACATGACCCTGAGCAGCAACCTAACCGACCTCAACGTTCTGGTTGGTATGGCCGGGGCGTTCCGTCACGTCTCGCCCGACAACATGACCTTCCTGCAGGTTCCAACTATGGGCGGCCTCCCTGCTCCAAACGAGGGTCGCGTTCAGCTGGTTCAGGACCAGGCACAGATCATCTTCGACAAGTTGAAGAACGACCAGCCGCTCATTCTGGCCAAGAGCAACCCAGAGGTTGGCGCCCAAACCTCCGAGACGCCAGCTAGTTCAAGCTCGGCCTCGGCAGCCCCAAGTGCGTCGGCTTCTCCGAGCCTGCTGCCCGACTGGGTTCGCGGAACCAAGGGCTCCAGCACCACCTGCTCCAACTAACTTTGCGCTGACAACGGTTAATTTTGGCGCTTGGCTAAACCACTAGGCTGAGTAAAACCAATCAGGAGTTAGGTAATGGCGCTCACTCAGAATCACTTCCACCCAAAGTTCGCTGCGGCCGCCAAGTTGTTCGCAGACTATGCAGCCGCTGAGGAAGAAGCCCAGCTGGCCGTCTACGTTGGTGGCGAACTGGTTCTAGATCTTGCAGCCAACGCCAGCCCCGATGCCCTGACTACCGTTTACTCAGTGAGCAAGGGTCTGTCCGCAATCGCGCTGGCCAAGCTTGTGGAGCGCGGGCAACTAGACCTCGATCAGACCGTGGCACACTACTGGCCTGAGTTCGCGGCCCAGGGCAAGCAAGACGTCACCGTTCGTCAACTACTCAGCCACCAGGCGGGTCTCCCAGAGACCACTCCCGCCCTAACCACTGAGCAGTATCTGGACCCCCACGCCGCCGCTGCCGCGCTGGCAGCCGAGAAGCCGTGGTGGCGTCCGGGAGCCGGTCACGGCTACCACGGCCTGAGCATCGGCCCACTGATGAGCGAGCTCTGCTTCCGCATCACCGGCAAGACCATTCAGCAGTTCTACGACGCAGAGGTTCGCAGCCTGGCCAACGCGGACGCCTACCTCGGCCTGCCGGAGGAACTGGAACCACGTGTGCTCGAACTCCTGCCGATGCGCCCACCAACACCGGAGCAGCTGGAGCAGTGGGCTCCACAGCGCAACTGGCGCCAGGGTCCAATCGGTGCGGCCGTGTTTGCCAACGGCCTGGGCGACGCCCACATCACCACTCCGGCTGGCCGCCGCTTTGGTCTAGCCTCGGCCGCGGGCGTGGCATCTGCGCGCGGGCTGGCATCGGTGTTCCAGTGGGCAACCGGCTACGGCA
>JAGWUG010000308.1 GCA_028868555.1 Actinomycetales bacterium
TCCGGACGCAGCCTTCCAACCGTGGTTGTTTCATGGCTGCTGGTTGTTCTGTTCGCTCAGGTGGTTGTGGGTGTTGCTCAGGCTCGCCTCGGTGTGCCGGTTTACCTGGTTGAGATTCACATGCTGCTGGCCTCGTGCCTGATCAGCCTCCTCACCTTCGACTACCTGGCTACCCGAGTCAAGTAAGGCGCGCGCTCATGGCATCGGTGTTTTGGTTTACCCGTGACCTGCGTCTGCAGGACAACCCGGCGCTGAACCTTGCCGTCTCAAGCGGCGAGGGCAAGGTTGCCGCGGTCTACGTGGTGAATGCGCCCGAGTATGCCGGCTTGGAGGGCATCCGCCAGCACTCGCTCACCGAGAGCCTGCGTTCCCTGGGCGCATCGCTGGGTGGCCGTCTGAATGTATTTGAGGCCGATTCCGCCGAGCAGACCGCCGAGAAGCTTGCGATTGCGGCAACCAATCTTGGAGCCGGCAAGGTTCTGGCGATGCGCCTCTATGATCCGGCTGGCAAAAAGCTTCAAAACACAGTTGGGCACGCGCTTGCGGCTCGCGGCATTCACCTGATTCTGGAGGGGTCGGCTTACGCGGTGGCTCCCGGAACCGTGCGCAAGCCTGACGAGACTCCGTACCGCGTCTACACGCCATTCTTCAAGGCCTGGGATCTGGTGGATTGGGGCAATCCAGTTCGCCTGCCAGACGTGAAGAACGAATGGCGTTGGATAGCCGAGGCAACTGGCATTCCACAGCCAACCAAGCCTGCTCCTTTTGCCGTCAAGGCAGGTGAGGCGTTTGCTCTGCGCACTTGGGAGCGTTTCAAGAATCGTGCCCTCAACCAGTACGACGAACTGCGCAACCGCGCCGACCTTTCGGGCACCAGCCACCTTTCGCATGCCCTCGCCTTCGGTGAAATTCACCCGCGAACTCTGTTGGCCGAGCTGGCGAGCATCGGTGACAGCAGTGCGCTGACCGTGTACCGCAAGGAGCTGGCCTGGCGTGAGTTCTATGCCGACGTTCTGTGGCACAACCCGCACACCGTGACCGACTACTACGAGCCGCGCTTTGCCGGCATGCGATACGACACCGGCGCGCTTGCCGATGAGCGCCTGGAGGCCTGGAAGCAGGGCAAGACCGGTTACCCGATGGTTGATGCCGGAATGCGCCAGCTGCTGGCCACCGGATGGATGCACAACCGCGTGCGCATGATTGTGGCCTCGTTCTTGGTGAAGGACCTGCACCTGGAGTGGCAGCAGGGCGCAGCCTGGTTTGAGGCAAACCTGAGTGACTTTGATGTGGCTTCTAACGTGCACGGTTGGCAGTGGACCGCCGGCTGTGGCACCGATGCCAGCCCCTACTACCGAATCTTCAACCCGATTCTGCAGGGCCTGAAATTTGATCCGAACGGCGAGTACGTGCGCAAGTACGTGCCGGAGTTGGCTCACCTTGATGGTGCCGATGTGCACACTCCTTGGGAGGTAATCGGCGGTTACTCGGGCGGTTACGCGGCTCGCATTGTTGATCACGACGTGGAGCGCAACGAGTCGCTGGCCCGTCTGGAAGAGATCAAAATCG
>JAGWUG010000032.1 GCA_028868555.1 Actinomycetales bacterium
AACACATCGGTAAGCCTCCCAAAAGTGCCGGGAATCGCGGGTAGCATCGTAGTCATCCCATTCAGTTTGGCACATCAACGATTGAAGTAATGACCGGCGAAAACCAGTTCCAGGAACGCATCCAAGACATTGACCTGCGCGAAGAAATGCAGGGCTCTTTCCTTGAGTACTCCTATTCCGTCATTTACTCCCGTGCCCTCCCAGATGCTCGCGACGGTCTCAAGCCGGTGCAGCGACGCATCGTCTACCAAATGGGTGAAATGGGCCTTCGCCCGGACAAGGGGCACGTCAAGTCCGCCCGTGTAGCCGGCGAGGTAATGGGAAAGCTTCACCCTCACGGTGACTCAGCGATTTACGATGCCATGGTCCGCATGGCTCAGCCGTTTACCCTGCGCGTGCCGCTTATCGATGGGCACGGCAACTTTGGCTCGCTCGACGACGGCCCGGCTGCGGCTCGTTACACCGAAGCTCGCCTCTCTCACGCCGCGCTGCTGATGAACCAGGATCTTGACGAAGACACCGTTGACTTCCGGCCAAACTACGATGCCCAGTTGACCGAGCCTGAGGTTCTGCCGGCTGCGTTCCCCAACCTTCTTGTGAACGGATCTGCTGGTATTGCCGTTGGTATGGCTACCAACATGGCGCCTCACAACCTGCGCGAGGTAGTTGCAGCAGCCACTCACCTGCTTTCCAACCCTCACTGCACCACAGAAGACCTCATGGAGCACCTGCCTGGCCCGGATCTGCCAACTGGTGGAATCATCGTTGGTCTAGAAGGCGTTCGCGAGGCCTACGAGACCGGCCGAGGTTCGTTCAAGACTCGCGCCCGCGTTGCCATCGAGACCGTTAGCCCGCGCAAGCAGGGCATCGTGGTCACAGAGCTCCCCTATCTGGTTGGCCCAGAGAAACTCATTGAGAAGATCAAAGAGGGCGTCAACAACAAGAAGCTCCAGGGCATCTCGGACGTAACCGACCTGACCGACCGTAACCACGGTTTGCGCCTGATCATTGAGCTGAAGACCGGTTTCGATCCTCAAAGTGTGCTGGAACTGCTCTATCGCTACACCCCGCTTGAGGATTCCTTCTCAATCAACAACGTTGCACTCGTGAATGGACGCCCAGCAACTCTCGGCCTGCGCGACCTACTAGGCGTCTACCTGGCCCACCGCATCGTTGTGACCCGCCGTAGGACTAAGAACCGCTTGGGGAAGCGCCAGGCCCGCCTGCACCTTGTTGAAGGTCTGTTGAAGGCCATCGTCAACATCGATGAGGTCATTCGCATCATCCGCAATTCCGACGAGGTGGACGAGGCTCGCAAGGGACTGATGACCAGCTTCTCGTTGAGCGAGCTGCAGGCCGAATACATTCTTGAGCTGCGTCTGCGCCGCCTCACCAAGTTCTCCAAGATTGAACTCGAGTCGGAGCGCGACCAGCTAAAGGCAGAGATTGCCGAGTTGGAGCATCTGCTGGCCGATGACTCCGCCCTGCGTGCCCTCGTGGCAAGCGAGATGAACGAGGTTGCCGACAAGTACGGTGACGATCGCCGCACCACGCTGATTTCCGAATCCAACCAGGTCGTGACCACGACTTCCAAGAAGGCAGCGGTTAGTGCCGAGCTTGCCGACACCCCTTGCCAGGTTGTGCTCACTGCCTCGGGAATGGTTGCCCGCTCGGGAGTTGCCACCGAGGCTGCCGGAACTGGAAAGCGTCGCAAGCACGATGCGATTCGCGCATCATTTGCATCCACCACACGCTCGGATGTTGGCTTCGTGACCTCCAAGGGACGCCTGTTGCGAATCCACGTTGGCGACATTCCCTCCAGCGGTGAGGCATTCGACCCTGGAATGGCAGCAAATGCCAAGGCGTTCCTAGGACTTCCAAAGGACGAGCACGTCCTGAATATGGTTGAACTCACCGAGACCAACCAACTGGCGCTCGGCACCAAGCAGGGCGTGGTCAAGCGTGTTCTGGCGGACTATCCACCAAAGGATGAGATCGAACTCATCAGCCTCAAGCCAGGAGACGCAGTGGTTGGCGCCGCCCCAGCCACCGATGCAGACGAGCTCGTTTTTGTGACCTCCGACGCCCAGCTGCTGCACTTCGCAGCCGAGCAGGTCCGCCCACAGGGCCGTCCAGCGGGCGGAATGGCTGGAATCAATCTGGATGCCGAAGCATCGGTGATCTTCTTTGGCGTTGTAACTAACCGCGAGACTGCCACCGTGCTGACCGCTGCTAACGCCAGCGATGTCCTGCCGGGAACTGACCCGGGAAGCGGCAAGGTTTCCTCTCTGGATGAGTTCCCTGCCAAGGGCCGTGCGACCGGTGGAGTTCGCGCTCAGCGCTTCATCCGCTCAGAGGACCAGCTTTACTTTGCGTATGTTGGAAGCGATCTGGCGGCTCTGGCCCTGGATGGTCGCCCGGTAGACCTGCCAGAAGAACTGGCGAAGCGCGACGCCTCGGGTGCTCTATTGCCTAACGTGATTGGCTCTGCTGGCTCGCTCCAGCAGTAGAGCTACCGCCCGTTAAATCTACGCTTGCGGGATTTGACAGAAAGACACGCACGCTTGCGGGATTTGACCGAAAATACTGTCTATGCGTCGATGCGGTCGCGCTCGAAGGTGTCGGCGCTGTCGATGATGAAGTCTCGTCGAGGCGAAACATCGTTGCCCATTAGCAGCTCAAAGACTGTCTCCGCAGCGGCTGCGTCTTCAACGCGAACACGACGGAGCAGTCGGTGGCTGCGGTCCATAGTGGTCTCAGCCAACTGGTCGGCATCCATCTCTCCAAGACCCTTGTAGCGCTGGATTGGCTCCTGGTACTTCTTGCCCTGCTTCTCCAGCTTGCTCAGCAACGCCTCGAGCTCGGCCTGGCTGTAGGTGTAGATGATGTCGTTGGGCTTTGACCCCGGGTTGATCACAACCACGCGATGCAACGGTGGCACGGCAGCGAACACGCGGCCAGCCTCAACCAACGGACGCATGTACTTGAAGAACAGAGTCAGCAGCAGGGTGCGGATGTGAGCTCCGTCAACATCGGCATCGCTCATGAGGATTACCTTGCCGTAGCGCGCGGCATCCAAGTCGAATGAGCGGCCGGAGCCGGCACCGATCACCTGAATGATCGACGCGCATTCGGTGTTAGACAGCATGTCGCTCACCGATGCCTTCTGAACGTTGAGGATCTTGCCGCGGATAGGAAGCAAGGCCTGGAACTCGCTGTTGCGCGCCAGCTTGGCGGTACCCAGCGCGGAGTCACCCTCAACTATGAAGAGCTCTGAACCCTCGGTCTCCTGCGTGCGGCAGTCCACCAGCTTGGTAGGTAGAGACGAGCTCTCCAGAGCGTTCTTGCGACGTTGAGTCTCCTTGTGGGCACGAGCAGAGACTCGGGCCTTCATTTCGGAAACAACCTTTTCAAGCAGAGCCGCGGCCTGCTGCTTGTCTGCAGTCTTAGTACTCTCCAGACGCTCGGTCAGGTTCTTGCTCAAGACATTGGCAACGATGTTGCGAACGGCAGGAGTTCCGAGAACTTCCTTGGTCTGACCCTCAAACTGTGGCTCCGGAAGGCGCACCGTGACCACGGCTGTGAGGCCGGCCATCGCATCTTCCTTCTCCACCTTGTCGTTGCCTGGCTTGAGCTTTCGCGAGTTGGCTTCAACCTGGGCGCGGATGGTCTTAAGCAGCGCAGTTTCGAAGCCAGCAACGTGACTTCCGCCCTTAGGGGTGGAAATAATGTTTACGAAAGACTTCACGTTCGTCTCGTACCCGGCTCCCCAGCGGAGAGCGAGGTCTACCTCGCAGGTGCGGCTGACCTCGCGGCTAACCATGTTGCCCTGCTCGTCGAGGACTGGAATGGTCTCCGTGAAGTCACCGGAGCCAGTTATGCGCCAAGTCGTGGTTAGAGGCGCGTCTGGGGCCAAATACTCAGCGAACTCAGCAATACCGCCATCGAAGCGGAACATCTGCTCAGAGCGCTCCGCACCTGACTGGTCGTCGATGTGAATGCCGAGACCGGGGACGAGGAACGCGGTCTGGCGGGCTCGGTCCGCTAGGTCGGTTGCCGAGAAGTTTGCGTCCTTGATGAAGATCTGCGGGTCCGACCAGTAACGAACGCGGGTACCGGAAACATTCTTGGCAACCTTGCCAATCACTCGAAGCTCGCTACCCTCGTCAAAAGGCTTGAACGGATTGCTCGGCGAAATGCCAGCCTTGTCATCAAAGATTCCAGGCTCGCCGCGGCGGAAAGACATGGCGTAGGTCTTGCCATCGCGGTCAACCTCAACGTCTAGTCGCTGTGAAAGTGCGTTAACCACCGATGCACCAACGCCGTGCAAACCGCCCGACGAGGCGTAAGAACCAGATCCAAACTTTCCACCCGCGTGAAGCTTGGTGAAGACAACTTCAACGCCGGAAAGGCCAGTCTTGGGTTCGATATCAACCGGGATACCACGAGCCGCGTCTCGAACCTCAACAGAGCCGTCATTGTGCAAGACGATGTCAATTTGGGTGCCGTGGCCGGCAAGTGCCTCATCAACCGAGTTGTCAATGATCTCCCACAGGCAGTGCATGAGGCCTCGGGAGTCGGTGGAACCGATGTACATGCCGGGGCGCTTGCGAACGGCCTCAAGGCCCTCTAGAACGCTGAGATGGCGGGCGGAATACTCGGTGTTTGGCACCTAAGAATGCTAACTGTCGGGCGGGTTGATGTGAGCGACCAACACGAAGGCAAAATCCTCTTCGCAGTTAGCGAAACAGGGCGTAAAGAGTCAATTAATGTCCCAGCAGTGTGGTGAAATATCTAGGTAACAGAGGGAGTTCATCATGAGCATCGAAACCACCACCACCGCAGCCGCTCCAAGCGAGCTAAGCCTTTCGGTCGCAGACCGATGCGACGCCTGTGGTGCTCAGGCGTATGTTCGAGTAACCCTCGCCACCGGCGAACTTCTTTTCTGCGCACACCACGCTGCAGAGAACAAGGAGAAGCTCCAGCCAATCGCCACCAGCTGGCACGACGAGACCGAGAAGCTTCTCGCTCGCTAAACAAGAATTAGAAAAAGGTCCATCGCGAATGCGTTGGACCTTTTTTGCTGCGTCTAGCCAAGCTCCAGAGCTGGATAGTCAGCGCCTTCGGCCTCAAGCTCCCAGATTTGCTGAGAGATGCGATTCAACGTGGCGATCCAGTCCTTCAAGGAGTCAGATGAAAAGTCCAACTGAACCCCCGCCTTGGTGGCGGCTGCACGTGCTGCTCGAGCTAAAAGCATTGGGTTCTTCGCTAGAACCGGTCCGTGAAGCATTGCGCAGATGAAACTGCCATTGAAAGTTAGGTCAGGAAGAGTCGTGTCGCTATTGCGGTAACCAAGTACCGGCATGGAACCGAGATTGGCAACCTTGAACTCGCTCACGCGCTCTGTTCGTTTAAATCCAGTCGCACCAGGCGCAATCTGCGCCAACCATTCGGTTCCCGAGCCAACAGAAAGACCCGGGACTGAATCAAGAACAGAAGACCAGTTGATGGCAGCGAGCGAACTGGACAGGCTCTCCATGGCTGCAATCGAACCGTGGCCGAGGAGCAGGAAGTGGCACTTCAACGCTTCTTCGGTGCTGGTCACCGAAACCACGCGCACACTCTGACCGGCGGCCTCTAGAAAACGCTTTAGCGCGAGCAAGTTACCCTGGTCGCCGTTTAGGTTCATTTTGTTGGCCGCAATGGTGCCAAGGACGATCTGATTCATCGCTGCACCTCTTCTGGGCTGGTGAAGCCAAGCATGCGGCGGATACGCCTCATTGCATCGGCTGAGAAGATGACTGTTCGCATGCTGTGCTCAGGCTCAGGAAGGGCAAGCCAGTGGTCAAAAGCGACTTCAAGGTCATCGGTGGCTAGGCCAGGCAGGATGCCGTGGTGACTTAGCCAGAGCTCCGCTTCCGCAACGTTGAATCCCGTAACCACATCAACAGTTGGCAGATTGTTGGGTTGCACGGTCCAAAGCCAGGAAGGATCGTGCACATCGCGACCGATGGCAAACATGATGCGCTCAAGGTTCTTGGGCAGGTTGTCTAGGTTCAGCTGAGTGCTGATTGGGTTTTGCACGAGGATGAACTCGACTGGCACTCCCCTGATTTCAACAACCTCGCCGCGTGCGAAAACAGGTGGCAGTTCGGCCAGGGTCTTGCGTGCAAGTTCCATGTCCAGTCGGTCCCCGAGCAGCTGCTTGACAGTCTCAAGAGCCGCAGCGGCGTCAACCGCAAAGTGCATGCCGCGGCTTGGCAGCTCAAAGCCAACCATCTTGCCGTGGCAGGCGATCTTCACCTGCTTTTCAGCAAGCTCCAAAACGGTGCTGGTGGTGTTTGGGCTAGTCAAAGGCGGCAGGTAGGTTTCGGCGTAGCCCAATTTTGCAGCCGCCTTCTTGTCGGCCAGTCCAAACCAGTGCACCGATGCAGCGAGCTCACCCTGAGCAATCATGAGCAAGTTCTGGTCGTCTGCATTCATGATGAGATCTTCGGTGGTTGCCGAGGCCACTACGCCCAGCTTCTCGCGCACCACTGCCGGGTCCACGAAACGATCCAACTGGTCCTCCACCACATTCATGATCGTGCTGATGCGAGGGGCGACCTCGGCAACCAGCTCGGCTGCGTGACCTTCATCCATCTCTAGGATGGCGACCTGGCCAGGAACCTTGCCAAGCAGGTTGGAGCGTTCCAAGATGCTTGCGTAGAACCCCTGCTTGATGTTGGCGGTGGTTGGGTTTGTAAAGACCTCGAGGCCGTGAGCGCGCGCTATGGCAACCACCATCTTTGTGGTGGTGGACTTACCCGCACTGCCCGTGATTACCACCAGGCCATCGGTGAAGCGGTCGAACGTCCTGCGCAGGATGCCGGGTGCGATCTTTGAAAGCACGAGCCCGGGAAGTGCAGAACCACCGCCAGGTCGCACCAGACGAACGCCGAAGCGAACGAGGCGACCAATGACGATGGCCGGCAGATAACGCATTTGAGACTTAGTGCTCTAGGAAGTCGCGCAGGTTCTGTGAGCGCGATGGGTGCTTGAGCTTCGACATGGTCTTTGACTCAATCTGGCGGATACGCTCGCGGGTTACGCCGAACTCCTCGCCAATCTGATCGAGGGTCTTCTGAACTCCGTCACCAAGACCAAAGCGGGAGCGAATAACTCCAGCCTCACGTGGGTGCAGGCTCTCCAGGATGCGCTCGATCTCTCGCTGAAGCATGGTGAAACCAACAGCCTCGGCTGGGGCAACGGCCTCGGTGTCCTCGATGAGGTCACCAAACTCGCTGTCGCCGTCTTCACCCAGTGGAGTGGAGAGCGAAATAGGCTCGCGTCCGTACTTCTGAACCTCGACGACCTTCTCAGGAGTCATGTCCAGCTCGCGCGCCAGCTCTTCCGGGGTCGGTTCGCGACCCAGGTCCTGGAGCAGCTGACGCTGAACACGGGAAAGCTTGTTGATTACCTCAACCATGTGAACCGGAATACGAATGGTTCGGGCCTGGTCTGCCATGGCGCGGGTAATGGCCTGACGAATCCACCAGGTGGCGTAGGTGGAGAACTTGTAGCCCTTGGTGTAGTCGAACTTCTCAACCGCACGGATCAGACCCAGGTTTCCCTCTTGAATGAGGTCCAGGAACTGCATGCCGCGGCCGGTGTAGCGCTTTGCAAGGCTTACTACCAGTCGGAGGTTGGCCTCGAGCAGGTGTGCCTTGGCGCGCTGGCCATCCTTCACTACCCACTTCAGATCGCGGGCCATCTCGGCGGTTAGCGAATCCTTCTCTTCGGTCAACTTCTCTTCTGCGAAAAGACCGGCTTCAATACGCTTGGCAAGCTCTACTTCGAGCTCGGCATTCAGAAGAGCAACCTTACCGATCTGCTTTAGGTAGTCCTTAACAGGGTCGGCGGTAGCTCCCGAGATACCGGTGTTCATAACCGGGATGTCGTCTTCTTCCTTAGAAGAAAGAACGAGAGCCTGCAGCGACTCGAGGTGTTTGTCTTCTTCAGACTTCTCTTCTACGTGCTCTTCGGTCTGAGCAACTCCAGGAGTCTCGTTGGCCTCAACCACGATTTCCTCTACTGGAACAAGTTCGGCCTCAAGATCGATTTCTTCCTCATCGATCTCATCCTCGTCATCTCCAACCTTTGGCGCCTTAGCCTTGGCTGCATTAGCAGGCTTGGCTTCTTTGGCTGCCTTTGGTGCCTTGGCAGCCTTCGCAGG
>JAGWUG010000033.1 GCA_028868555.1 Actinomycetales bacterium
TTCGTCCCGAATACGTGAAGTTCTTCTGGACCGATCCGGTCGGTTTCGTTCTGCTTGGAGTCTTTGCGGCCATGATGGCCATTGGATGGATCTGGATGAACAAGGTGGTGTCGGTTCGTGTCTAGTCTGATCGCCTCAAATCTCTTCGCTCTGCTCGCTGCACTTCTGGCCGCTGGCGCAGTCTGGTTCCTGGTGTCCAGCCTGATTCGCACCTTCTCACCGAGCGGCTCGCGAGCCCTGGTGGCCGCGCTACCAAAGTATGTGAATCGCAGTCATGACGGACGTGAGGCTGCCAACGTGGTGGCCGCCCCAACCGGTGGAAGCCTGTTCCTCAAGATCGGCCGAGCACTGCTAACCGAGCGCTATGGCAAGTGGCTCAATGACAAGTTGGCGGAGACCGGCAGTCGTGGCAACCTCGCCCTCGAGGCCCTGCTCTCCAAGAAGGTCATGTTTGCCATCTTCGGCGCCATGTTTGGTTTCCTGTTCTTCACCAAGAGCGCAGAGTTCGGCATCGGTGCCATTGTTTTGCTGCCGGTTCTTGGCTTCTTTGTGCCAGACCTGCTGGTGGTTTCAGATGGCCAGAAGCGGGTGCAGGCGCTTGACCTGGGCCTCCCCGATGCAATCGACCTGCTCAATCTGTGTGTGGAATCCGGGCTCAGTTTCGAGAACGGTATCTCGCGCGTATCGGTCAGCCTGAACGGTCCGGTGGCCGAAGAGTTCGGCGGTCTGATGGCAGAGATTCAGCTTGGTAAGAGTCGAGTGGATGCCATGGCCCAGCTCTCGGAGCGCACTAAGAGCAAGGGTCTGCAGCGGTTCCTCAGTGCGCTGCTGCAGGTGGATCGCCTCGGTGTGCCAATCTCTGGTGTGCTCGCGGAGCAGGCATCGGAGATGAGAGCCGTGCGAAAGGACAAGGCGCGCGAGCAGGGCCAGAAGGTGACCATCAACATCTTGATGCCGCTGATGTTCTGCTTCCTGCCGGCCATGTTCATCATCGTGCTGGGGCCGGCCATTGTGCAGCTGGTTAAAACAATGAGCCTGCTCTAGGAGCAGGCTCGAAGTTTGGGGTCTGGACTAAAACTGGCCCGGCGGGATTACTCCTCGCCGATGTCCTCGTTCCAGAGGGTTGGGTTGGCCTCGATGAACTCGCGCATGAGCTCGACTAGACCCGGGTCGTTCAAGACGTGGACCTCGGCGCCGTGCTCGGCCACCCAGTCTTGACCGCCCATGAAGTTCTTGTCGTCGCCAACTAGTACTCGGCCGATGCCGAACTGGCGGATTAGTCCAGAGCAGTACCAGCAGGGGGACAGGCTGGTTGCCAGAGTGACCTTGCGGTAGCTCTTTTGGCGACCCGCGTTGCGGAAAGCGCTGGTCTCTCCGTGCATCGAGGCATCGCCCTCCTGCACACGCAGGTTGTGGCCGCTGCCAAGCAGACGACCTTCCTCGTCGAATAGCGCGGCACCGATTGGGATGCCGCCCTCGGCGAGACCCAAGTGGGCCTCGGCAATGGCTACCTGTAGCTTCTCTTCGTCAGTTGCGAAGATTTGTCCTACTTTGAATTCCATTGCCGAGGCTCCTCTTGAGGTTTGTTCAGTTACTTCTTGGTGGTTCCGAGAGCCTTGCTGAGTACCCAGTAAAGGACTGCTGCAATAACAAAGCCAACCAGGGCGGTTGCGTCTCCACCGGTGATGATCTTTACGCCATCAGCCATGTAGAAGTTGTCAGCGAAGATGCCCGAAACGGCACCCTTGGCAACGTAGGTTGGGTACTGGTTGCTGAAGAAGTAGATGCTGGTAACGGTTGCAACCACGAATGCGATTGGACCGGCCAGGTTTTCCTTGATCGAAAGAGCAACTTCACCCAGGTTCTGACCCTTGCGGAGCAGCTTGTCAACCAGGATGATGGCAACCCATGGTGCCACCCAGTAGGAGACAACAAGCAGGAAGCCCTCGAGGCTGTGGCCAAGACCCTTAGGGTCCAGAACAGCTGCATCGTAGGCAACCAGTCCACCGATGATTCCGGCAAGCAGAACCATGATGGCGCGGCGGGTCTTGAAGCCAAGCTTGAAGCCCATGGCCAGGAACGACATCGCGCCCGAGTAGACGTTTAGAACGTTTGCCGAGATGGAACCGATGGCGATAGCAAGCAAGGTTAGTGCTGCGATGTAGCCGTTTCCAAGCAGATCGGTGAAGCCCTTGGTTGGGTTGTCGACAATGCCGATAGTTGCGAAGGCAACTGCACCAACGCTCATCAGCACGGTGGTGCTGAAGAAGTTACCGAGACCGGCAGCCAGGCCGAGCGAACGCTTGTTGGTGTTAGCAGGCAGGTAGCGGGTGTAGTCGCTTGCGAATGGAGTCCAGCCAGCGGTGTACCCGTAGGCAGCACCGGCGGCGAGGGTGAAACCACCGATGTTGAAGCTGGTGGCGTGGAAACCGGCCTTGTGGCCGCCGAAAAGAATCATGAAGGTAACGATGATCCAAACCACTGCAAGACCGTAGGAGGTGTAACGCTCCCAGACCTGGATCAGGTTGTGGCCAACGAAGGCGATGAGAATCTGCGCCAGAACCACGATGCCAAGTGCGCCGGCAACTGGAATGTTGGTCAAAGCGGAAAGCGCGAGAGCACCGGAAACCGAGTTAACCGCGAACCAGCCGATACCGGCTACCAGGGTGCTGAGGCCGGCAGGGATGAGGTTTCCCCACTTGCCGAAGGCGCTGCGACCGAGCACCATCTGTGGCAGACCAGCCTCTGGGCCGAAGGTGCTGAAAAGACCGTGAGTGATTGCCGCGAGTGCGTTACCAACGAAAACGGCGAGTACTGCCTGTGGCAGATCCAGACCGAAGAACATAACGCCGAGAGCACCAACGAATACGGTTGCGAACTCGAGGTTTGGGGACGACCAGACGGTGAAGAGGTGCCACGCCTTGCCGTGACGATCGCTTGCCGGAATCGGTGCGACGTCGTGGATTTCGATAGTGGTTGCCGAAGCAGAGCCTGAAGTGTTTTGTGCCATGCAGTAAATCTATTGGAGGTTTTGGGGCGAAATGAAACGATTTAGGCCAATAGGCGCCTGAATTTCGGCATATTTTGTTAAATCTTTATTACGACTCCGTTGGTTTGGAGTTTGCCTAGTCCAAACCGCGGTTTTCCCTCACCGATGCTCCCGCTTTTGCCACTTAGGGTTGAAGCCGTGGCAGTGTTTTCAAATCCCACCGCGGCTCCGCTAGATGCAGGACACGTGAGCCTTCGCGCGCTCACCGAACTGTGGTTTGACGAGGTCTTCGCGATGGTGAACGACCCCCACTCCGCCGCTCTCACCGGCACGAAAAAGAAGTTCACGCCGGAGGAGATTCAGCACTGGCTCCAGACTCGTCGTGCCCAGACTGAAAGGTGCGACTGGGCCATCCTCGACAACGAGTCGGGAGATTTTGCCGGCGAAGTTGTGCTCAACGAATACAACGCAGAACGCAACACCATGAATGTGCGAATCTCGCTGGCCGGCACCCGTTGGTTTGATCGCGGCATAGGCACGGCAGCGCTAGACGCGGTGCTCACCTTTGCCTTTGACTCCATGCAGCTGGCCAAGGTCACCCTCTCGGTTTTGGTGGACAACCCGCGGGCCATTCGGGTCTACCAAAAACTGGGTTTCCAAAACGGCCGCCAGTACACCGATGCCGGTCTGCGCTACCAGCGCATGAGCCTAACCAAGCTTGACTTCGTGGCGGCGCTCGCCGAACGGCTGATGGGTGAGAGTCTCAACATGCAACAGTGGAGTTTTGCCTTCGATTCGGGCAAGCGCAGGGCTGGACTCTGCGATCACACCAACAAGCGAATCTCGCTGAGTCGCCACATGTCCAACCTGCACCCGGTTGACCAGAGCCGCCAGGTGATGTTCCACGAGATCGCCCACGCGCTTGCCGGAGTCAAGCACGGGCACGATGCCCAGTGGCTGAGGATCGCAACAGACCTTGGCTACCGCAACGAACGCATCAGTGCCAAGGAAGTGGACGAGGAACACGCCAAGTGGCTGGGGGAGTGCCCGAACGGCCACACCTACTACCGCTATCGCAAGCCAACCAGAGTTTCCTCTTGCTCAAAGTGTTCGCGCAGCTTCGATGCTCGCTACCTGATCAGGTGGGAAGCCAGAGACTAATAACGCGCTGCTAGCCAGCCGAACCTACCGCGGCGATATGGCGGCGTAGATGATGACCATGGTCACCACAAAGCCGGCGGCGAAGTTGAGCCAAATGAACCTGCGCCAGCCGGCGTTTGCCTGCTCGCAGTCGGCATCGGTGAGGTTTCTGAAGGGCCAGACCACCCATAAATATGGCGCTGCGGCGATTGCAGCGAGCGGAATCGGCCAGATGCCAGTCAGCAGGATTAGACCAGCGAGCAGGTAGGCCATGAGTGCAAACCAGACCGTGCCCTTGGCGCCGAAGGCGGTAGCGATGCTGGAGATCTTTGCCTCGCGGTCGGCGCGAATATCCTGAACCGCACCGAAGGCATGTGAGGCCATTCCCCAGAGCACGAATGCGGTGGTGAGCTTGAGCGAAGTTCCGCTGCGAAGGTCGAACCCGGCATAGGCCAGGCCAACGAGCATCGGGCCAACAAAGTGGCTGGCGCTGGTGATGGAGTCCACTAGCGGAATCTCTTTGAAACGCATTCCCTTTGCGGAATACGCGATCACCGTGAATACGAAGAGCGCAAGTAGCGAGACCGAGGTCGGGTTGCCCTGTGAAACGAGGTATGCCAAAAACGGAATAGGTAGCAGGAAGGAAACCAGCAGCGTTGGCTTGTGCCAGCGAGGGTTCAGAACCGATCCCTCGATTCCACCCTTGCGCGGGTTGCGCATGTCGCTCTCGAAGTCGAAGACATCGTTGATTCCGTACATGAGCAGGTTGTAGGGAATGAGGAAGAAGAGCGTGCCCACAAAGAACACACCATCTAGGCGCTGCGAAACCAGCCAGTAGGCCATGGCAAACGGGTACGCGGTGTTGATCCACGAAACTGGTCGCGATGCCCAGAACAGTTGTTTGGTTAGAGAGGCAAATGTGATGCGTGGCTGCGAGCTGTTGCTAGTCATCGGTGCCTCTTTTCTTTCCGAGTGCCGCCCACAAAACTGGAACCACTGCTACTGCAACCAAAGTGTAGGCAAAGTCTTCTATCGGGGCCACAGGCAGGCGCAGGCCGAGAATCTTTTGGCCGTCATAGGCAACGATGCCGAGGCCGACGATGATGTTGTCAAAGACCAGGCTCAGGCCAAGAGTCCCGATGGCTAGAAAGGCGATGGTTGCCTTGGAGAGCCGGCTCAGCGGTCGGGCTAAAACTACGAGCAGCGGTAGCGCCACCCAGAGAACAACCCAGAGGTAGGTGAGATTCACTGGTCGCCACCATCAGCAGAGCTAGTGGGGCGATAGAGACGCCAGCGCTCCAGGGCCAGGTATCCCAGCAGCACGCTGTAGGTCATTAGCAGTAGGAAGAAGACCTCTTCCAGCGGAAGATTGGGTAGGAGGTCAATGCCAACCAAAAGCCCACTTGGCCCCTCGTAAAACACTCCAGAACCAATCCCAATCAGGTCCCAGCCAAGGAAAAGTGCCACCGCGACCAGCAGGGTGCCTAGGGTGCGAATCGGACTCCGGCGGATGGCCAGCGAGTAGCGCAGATCCAGCGTGAGCAAACCACCGATGCTAAACAGCAGCGCAATCAGATAGGCGCCCGGCAGCATCACTTCAGGCCGCTCCACTGTGCATCGGTGAGGGTGGAAAGTTCTTTGGCGATTGGGCTTGGCGAACCGTCGCGGGTCAGGCGCTTGTAGACGAGTTCGGCGCCAATCAGACACATTGGTAGGCCAATGCCGGGCACAGTGTTGTGGCCAACGTAGAACAGGTTGTCCACCTTGCCGCTCACGTTCTTGGGGCGGAAGAAGGCGCTCTGCTTCAGGGTGTGCGCCATGCCTAGTGCGGTTCCGCTCCAGGCGTTGTATCGGGTGACAAAGTCCATCGGGGCCATGGTGCGGCGAACCACGATGCGGTCCTTCAGATCTGGAATGTCACACCACTCGGCAATCTGACAGATGATGCGGTCTGCCTCGGCCTCCACGGCTGCGTCGCCCTCTCCGTTGACGCCACCGCTGCCTAGGGCAGGGTCTGCCGCAATCGGAACCAGGACAAAAACGTTCTCATAGCCCTCGGGCGCAACGCTGGCATCGGTGGCACTTGGCTTGCAGATGTAGAGCGAGGCCGGGTGTGGGAATTGGCTCTTGCCGTCTGCCTTGCGGAAGACCTTGGCGAAGTTGCGCTTCCAGTCGGCGGTGTAGAGCAGGCTGTGGTGGTCCAGCTGCGGCAGCGAACCGCGCACGCCTAGGTACAGCAGCAGAGCGCTCGGGCCAGGCTGGCGGCGGTTCCACCAACGCTGTGGCAGAGTCTGATACTCGGGGGCCAGCAGCTGGGTTTCCACGTGGTGCAGGTCGGCGTTGGCAACCACCAGGTCCGCCGCAATCTCAGAAGCACCGATGCGCACCCCGCGTGCCTTGCCAGTTGGGTCAACCAGGATCTGCGAGACGCGCGAGTTGGTGTGAATCTGCACACCGTGCTTGCGGGCAAGGTTTGCGATGGCATCGATGATGGTGCCGAAACCACCCTGCGGGTAGAAGACTCCGTCGTTCATGTCCACGTGAGTCATCAGGTGGTACATGCTCGGGGTGTCATATGGCGAGGCGCCAAGGAACACGGCCGGGAAGTTGAGAATCTTGCGCAGGCGCGTGTCGGTTACGTGCGACCCAGCAAAGCTATCGAGCGAGGTCAGCAGGTGCTTGATGAAACCTCCGGCACGCTTGGCCACGGCAGCGTTGGTGAAAGGCTTCAGGTTCTCAAAGTTGGTGTACAGGAACTTGTCCACCGCCAGGCGGTAGGTGTCCTCCGCGCTCTCTAGGTATTCGCCCAGGGCGGCACCGGCACCTGCCTCAACCGACTCAAACAGTGCCTGGTTCTCGGCCAGATTGGCCCGGACGCGCAGCACATCATCGGTGTCTTCAAAGCGAGTCTGGTAGGCAGGGTCAAGGCGCACCAGGTTGAGTTCAGCAGCCGCAGTGGTTCCCATCAGCTTGAAGAAGTTCTCGAAAGCCTCCGGCATCAAGTACCAGGACGGACCCATGTCAAAGCGGAAGCCATCCTGCTCCCACACCGATGCGCGGCCACCCACCTGCTCATTGGCCTCAAAAAGCTTCACGCTCATGCCGCTCTTGGCTAGCAGAGCGGCTGTTGCCAAACCACCGATGCCGCCGCCGATTACAACCGCAGATTTGGACATGTTAGGCCTTTCCGCCGAAGTAGGCGCGGGTAACCAGTACGAGCTTGCGCGCGTTGCTCACCCGAATTCGTGTGGTTGCCAGTTTGGCCGCCGGAGTCACGGAGATCTTGCGATTTAGCTCCGCAAAAAGCATGAGAGCCGCAGCCACCGCCCGCGAGCAGGCCGGGGGAAGGTTTGGAAGTTCGTTGGCAGCTATGGCCAGCTCTTCATCGATCTCGGCAACCAGGCGGTCGCGGTCGGCATCGGTGAAGTTGGTGGCGGTGATGCCGGGGAAGTAGCTGCGACCCAGGGTGTTGAAGTCTGCCGCCAGGTCACGCAGGAAGTTGACCTTCTGGAAGGCGGAGCCGAGCGCCTTGGCACCTTCGGCTAGGCGAAGTTTTTCCTCGCGGCTGTATTCCAAGCCGCCGTGACGAATGAAGGCCGCCAGGCACATCAGGCCAACCACCTCGGCGCTGCCGTAGATGTAACGCGCCAGCGACTCCGAGTCGTGAACGGTCTCGGTCAGGTCGGCGCGCATCGAGGCGAAGAAGGGCTCAATAAGGTCTCGGCCAAAGCCGCAGTCGCGAGCGGTGGATGCGAAGGCGTGGATCACCAGGTCGGTAGCGAAGGCATCGGTGAGGGCCTGGTAGACAGCGGCCTCATAGTTGTCCAGGGCAACTGCCGGATCAACCTTGCCACCGGCGGCACGAGCCTGAGCCGCAGCACCGTCAACGATTTCGTCTGCAACGCGCACCAGTGCATAGATATTTCGAACCGGCTGTCGCACCGAGCGGGAGAGCAGCTTGGTGGCCCAGCCAAAGCTAGTTGAGTACTGGGCAATCACCTGGTTGCAGGCGGCCTCGGCAGCGCGCGTGTACTGGCTCAGACCAGTGGGGGCAACCGTCGCATTCACGCTCTTAGGTTACGCC
>JAGWUG010000309.1 GCA_028868555.1 Actinomycetales bacterium
CAGAGCTACGACGTCTCGGTGATGAAGAACGACGGCACCGACGACCTGTTCGACCGCGACGACGTTCACAAGATTTACGCCTCTTGGCGCGAGATTTTCAACGAGTACAACCCACCACGCATGGCCGTGGCCGAGGCTTGGGTTCACCCGAACCGCCTGCCTGCCTATGCCAGCGAGAAGGGCCTGGGCCAGAGCTTCTCGTTCGAGATGCTGGGTGCCGGTTGGAACGCATACCGCGTTCACGAACTGGCCGAAAAGGCACTGCTACGCGCCCACGCACTTGGCAGCTCTAACACCTGGGTGCTCTCCAACCACGACATCATCCGTCACGCCACCCGCTTCGGCGTTGACGGCAACTTCGATGCCGGCAAGTGGTTCAAGGCCAACCGCTTCAACCCGAAGGTAAACGTCAAGCAGGGCCTGGAGCGCGCCACCGCGATGACCATGCTGCTGCTGGCACTGCCGGGCTCCACCTACCTCTACCAGGGCGAGGAACTTGGCCTGCAGGAGAACATGGAGATCCCTGACGAGCTGATGCAGGACCCACAGTTCTTCCGCAACCCAGACCTCGGGCTAAGCCGCGATGGCTGCCGTGTTCCACTGCCTTGGGTGGCAAACCACCCTTGGTTCGGCTTTGGTGAGGGCGGTTCGCACCTGCCACAGCCAGAGTGGTACAAGAACTACGCAGTGGATGTTCAGGACGGCAACCCAAACAGCACCCTAACCCTCTACCGCCGCGCGATTCAGCTGCGCAAGAGCCTAGAGACCGTCGAGGAACTTACCTGGATCAAGCACTGGTTCAGCAAGACCATCCTGCACTTCGCGCGCCCTAACGGCTGGCACAGCATCACCAACTTTGGCACCAAGCCGATCAAGCTGCCTAAAGGTCGCGTTCTGCTCAGCAACTTGCCACTGGTGGACGGCAAGCTGCCTGCCAACGGCACCGCATGGGTTCAGGCCTAGGCCGAGCTCACGCTCCAAACAAAATAACTGGGATCCGCTCGGGTCCCAGTTATTTGTTATTCGGGGTACGGCACGATGGCGCCAAAGCCTGTGGACGCTAGTTCAGCGGATCTGCCAGCCAGAGCCAGGCGTTGCGATCGGATGGAGTTCCCTCCAGGACCTCGAGGCTGTTTCCGCCCTCAAAACGCTGCCAGTCGTTGGCTGCAATGATGCGGGAGATGCCGGCCAAGTGCAGCACATCGGTGAGTTGTTCATCGGTCGTGTCGCCGGCCTGAGCCAGGGTTAGGATTTCGGAACCGGCGTGGTCAAAGACCTGGGTACCAATAACAATACGACCGTCCTGGGTCTTGCCAAACTCAATCACACGGCTCTGTTGCGGCCAGTCCATGTGACTACCGGTGCGAATCTGCCAGAAACCCCAGTCGCCTTTTCCAGACTTGGCAAACGAGATGTTGTGGTCATGAACGTGTCCACTCACCCAGGCCACAATGTTGCGGTACTGACCTAGCAATTCGGCAACCTCGGCGGTGAGCGCCGGCTCCGCAATGCCCTCTGGCTTAAAGGGGTTGAAGAGATCCTGCATCGGGTGGTGCGAGGTGAGCA
>JAGWUG010000310.1 GCA_028868555.1 Actinomycetales bacterium
CAGCGCCAGCTCAACCACGGGGGAGCGCTTATCGTTTGGGGCTGCATCGTGCACCATCTCGAGGAACACGATCACATCGCCCTGTGCGTAGACCGAGACTGGTCCAACCGGCGAGGCAATGCTTCCGCAGGAATCAAAGTTCAGTTTGGCTTTATTCATCATGTCTCTACTCTGTTGACTGCCGAAGCTGGCCGCTTGCCGAGGGGAAAAACTGTGGAGCGAAATCGCTAATTCACAGCCTAGGGGAGCGCCTAAAGCCCCAAAGACTGATTGTCAAGAGACTGGGCAATCGAATGCTTGGCACGATGCAAGCGAGTAACCAGTTCACTCTGGCGAATGCTGAGCGCCTGCGATACATCGCTAAAGGTGCGATTCTCCAGCAGAATCCCAATGGCAACGGCTCGGAGGGCATCGGGGAGTTTGGCCACTTCAGCCGCCAGCACCGATGCCGAAACCCCAGTCAGATCCGGCTCGGCCGGCTCATCGGTGAAGCTCAAATCAAGGTCAAAGTTGGAGGGCATCGGTGGTCTGCTTTCTGGGTTTACCGGTCAAGTGAACCAGCACTCAAACAAAAATAATCCAGCGGAAACATAACGATTTGAGTAAGTCGTTAGTTACCAAACGATTTCCCGCTAGGGTGAGATTGTTAGAGTCCACGCAACCGCTATTTGGAGCAGAGATTTCAATGTCGAACATCAACCTTTCCAACCTGGACCTGTTTGCCAACGGTGCCCCATGGGAGACCTTCGCAAACCTTCGCAAGAACGAGCCGGTGCACTGGAGCGACGAAGAGGCGCCTAACAGCGGTTTCTGGAGCGTTCTCGGCTACCACGACATCGTCCGCGTGCTGCGCGACCCTGAGACCTTCACCAGCGAGCGTTTCACCAACCTTGAAGAGGTTGACGCCGAGCAGGAGAATGCTCGCCGTTCGCTCCTCGAGACCGACGGAAGTCGCCACCGCGCGCTCCGCCGCCTGCTGCAGGGTCAGTTCACCCCGGCCGCGGTTGCCAAGTACGAGACCTTCCTTCGCGGCATCACCGCCACCACCCTCGACAACGCATTCGCCAAGGGAACCTTCGACTTCGTTTCTGAGGTCGCGGCCGACTTCCCAATCAACGTTCTGGTTCGCCTCCTGGATGTTCCGGTTGAGGACGCCCACAAGCTGATCGACTGGGGAAACCGCATGGTCGGTTTCGATGACCCAGAGCACGCCGACGTTCTCATCAACTCCTCTGAGTCCGAGGAATTCCGTCTGGTTCCATTCCGCTCGCCAGCCGCCCTCGAGGTGTTCGCCTACGGTGACGCCCTCGCAAAGGAGCGCAAGGGTAAGGACGGCACCGACCTGGTTTCGGTTCTGATCAACAGCGAGCCAACCGATGGCATCCCGCTGTCCGAGCGCGACTTCCACACCAACTTCCTGCTGCTGGTTGTGGCCGGTAACGAGACCACCCGCCACACCATCACCCACACCATGCGCAACCTCATTCAGCACCCAGAGCAGCTGGCCCTCCTGCAGGAGAACCCAGACATGATTCCTTGGGCCGTTGAGGAGTTCCTGCGCTACGC
>JAGWUG010000311.1 GCA_028868555.1 Actinomycetales bacterium
CCTGGCCAAGCTGGCCGGTGAATACAAGGTGCATCGCGCTGCGAGTTACGACGAACGCTGGAGCGATCACGCCCCGGTCGTGGTCGACTATTCGATTTAGCCACCCCGGTCTGCGGCTTGGGCCTCACCTAAACTTGAGGGCATGACCAAGCCCAACCTACTCAGCGGAATGCAGCCTTCTGCAGGCTCACTTCACCTCGGCAACTACCTGGGCGCGCTGGTCAACTGGGCTGCCATGCAAGACAGCTACAACGCTTTTTACTGCATCGTCGACTTGCACGCGATCACCGTGCCGCAAGACCCGAGCGAACTTCGCGCAAACACCCGTCGCACCGCCGCGCAATATCTAGCCGCCGGAATCGACAGCGACAAGTCGGCATTGTTTGTTCAATCACACGTTCCTGCACACGCGCAGTTGGCTTGGGTGCTTCAGTGCATCACCGGCATGGGCGAAGCCGGCCGCATGACTCAGTTCAAGGACAAGACTCAGAAGAACGGCCAGGAGAGCGCATCGGTGGGTTTGTTCACCTACCCCATTCTGCAGGCCGCCGACATTCTGCTTTACCAGCCAAAGGCCGTGCCGGTTGGTGAGGACCAGCGCCAGCACCTGGAGCTGACCCGCGACTTGGCCATGCGTTTCAACAGCCGTTTTGGCGACACTTTTGTCATTCCCGAGGCTCACATCCTCAAGGAGACCGCCAAGATTTACGACCTGCAGGTGCCAGAGGCCAAGATGTCCAAGAGCGCGGCAGATCCAAAGGGTCTGATCAACCTCATGGACGAAAACAACGTGATCACCAAGAAGATCAAGAGCGCCGTGACCGACACCGAGGGTTCGGTGCGTTTCGACCGCGAGAGCAAGCCTGGTGTGAGCAACCTGCTGGGTATCTTCAGCTTGATTTCGGGTGAGACCATTCCTGCGCTCGAGGCTCGCTTCGAGGGTCAGGGCTACGGTGCACTCAAGGGTGAACTCGCCGATGCCCTGGTGGCGCACATCGAGCCGATCCGCAACCGCGCCAACGAATTGCTGACGGACCCTGCCGAGCTGGACCGCCTGCTGGCCGAAGGCGCCGACCGCGCCAACGAGCTGGCGGAGCAAACTCTCGCCAAGGTTTATGAGCGGATTGGGTTCGTGCGAGCTGCTCGCTAAGCGCCAGCCAACAAGGCCTAGTAGAAGTCAATCTCCAGGCTGACGGAAACTTCGTCGCCGAGCTGCAGCTTCTCCGGTAGTCGCACCGCGTTTTTCACCGGCACCAGGTAGACACCGTCGCGTGGGAAAAGCGACGTGGTGAACTCGGTTCGGCCAATCACACAGCGCACCGGAATCACACCCCAACCGTAGGAGGTCTGACGCGCGGTCTCTTTGATGAGTGCGCTCTCCTCCGGCGGAATCGGCACGTAGTAGAACGGCGCTGGTCCGCGCCACTCAATCATCTGGTTGCTGAACTCAAGCTCCATAACTGCCCCTAGTGCGCCAGCAGTGCCGCCGCGGTAACCGAGTCGGTCACCAAAACATTTATCCAGCCACCGATGGCCGCCGCACGAATTGCCTCCACCTTGCGAGG
>JAGWUG010000312.1 GCA_028868555.1 Actinomycetales bacterium
GATTGGGAAGTTGACGTTCAGGTGATCGAGTGTGACATCACCGTTTGCGTCCAGCCACTCACCGTGCGTCAGGGTGATCTTGGTGCCGGACTGACCCAGTTTGCCGAGGCGCACCCAGCCGTTTAGGTTCTGCCCAAAGTCAACTACCTGAGTGGTTGGGCCAAGTCGGCGGATCGACTTGGGGGCCAGGTACTCGACCACGCGGTTGGGCTCGACCACCTGGGCGATCAGCTGACCGTCATACTGGCACTCGGCCAGCGGGCGCCAGGCGGAATCGTCGAAGCTGGCCTGGTGGATTGCCGGGTTGCGAAGGCGCAGGTCCTCGTTCTGACCCATGAACATGTCCGCCGAGGTGATGGAACCGGTAGAGCTGCGCCACTGGTCATCGGTGGAGGCCAGCACGCCCCCCGCTGCCGCATCGTCCTCAAGCTCGGCCCATAGTTCTACGTGCTGACCGTACTGGTCGCCGTGCTGCATTATGCCCACCGCGCCTCGGTACCAGCCATCGGCTAGCTCTACCACCAGCACGTTGGTGCCGGCTACCAAAAGGTCGGCCACCTGATACTGCTGGAACTGGGTGCGGAATTTGTAGTCGGTGTATCCCGGGGTGAACTCGTCGGCACCAACTCGGTGACCATTCAGGTAAGCGGTATAGACGCCGTGGGCGCTGATGCGCAGGGTGGCACTGGCCGGCACTGCGGCAACATCAAAGCTACGGCGAACCAAATAAACGGGGCGCTGGCCGGTAGGCGGCACCGAGTCTTCTACTACGCGAATCCAACTGGTCATTTGCTCAGCCTATTTGGCGTGGTGGCAGGCCACCTTGACCTGGCCGATTTCGCGCAGTTCCGGAACCTGCTTTCCGCAGATGTCGGTGCTGATTGAACAGCGGTTGAAGTAAGGGCAGCCGCCGGTGATTGCCGGTCCCTGCATGTTGAAGACACCGGTGACGGCGTTCTTGCGCTCCTGCAGCTGCAGCCAACTCTTGCGGCGCTCCGCTTGCTCCTCGGGGCGAGGCACCGGTGCGGCCGCGATCAGACCCTGGGTGTAGGGGTGACGCGGGTTGGTCACGATCTCTTCCACCGGACCGGTCTCCATGATGCGACCCTTGTACAGCACCACAACGCGGTCGCTGAGGAATCGCACCACGTCGATGTCGTGGGCGATGAACAGGAAGCCAACATCCTCGCTCTTGGCTAGGTCTGCCAGCAGGTTCAGCACCTGGGCCTGGGTGGATAAGTCGAGTGCAGAGACTGGCTCGTCCAAAACGATCAGCTTTGGATTCACGATCAGCGCGCGAGCGATCGCGATGCGCTGACGCTGACCACCGCTGAAGTTGCGCGGCAGGCGGTCGACTGCATCCTGAGGCAGGCCAACCTTGCCCAGCACCTCGCGGGCGCGGGTCCAGGCCTCGTCCTTGCCAACGCCTTGAATGCGCAGTGGCTCGGTGAGGGTTTCGCCGATGCTCAGGTCTGGGTTCAGAGAGGAGTAAGGGTCCTGGAAGACCACGCGCAGCTCGGAGGCCGAAGTCTTGCGCTGCTTCAGGGTGTGCTTGGTGATGTCG
>JAGWUG010000313.1 GCA_028868555.1 Actinomycetales bacterium
GAGCTCCCCAGCGAACCGCGGTGCGAATGCCCTCGATGACGTCAAAGCCGACGCCCTGAACGCTCTGGCCCTCGGCCAGCGGGTGGGTGGAAACGTAGGACAGGAAGCCTGCCAGGGTGGCGTCGCCGGCGCCAACGGTGTTGGAAACCTTCACCTTGTCGGTGCGGGCACCGATGGCGCCATCGCAGGTAACCGCAATGATTCCGTCGGATCCCATGGAAGCCAGAACGGCCTCAATACCGTGCTCGCAGAGCTCAGTTGCTGCATCGATGACGTCGCCAACGGTGCGAAGAGTGCGGCCAACAGCCGATGCCAGCTCTTCGGCGTTTGGCTTGATGATTGCAGGGCGACCGCTGCGGGCCCAGGTGTTCAGCGGCTTACCGCTGGTGTCCAGGGCAACGCGAACGCCAATCTTGTCCATGCGGTCGAAGAGGACCTCCATGTCAATGAACTCACCGGTGTACTTGTCAACCGGGTGAGCACCGGCAACAACCAGCCACTTGGCGTTGTTCTCAAGCACGGTGCGCTCGGTGAGCTCAACTACGGCAGCCCAGTCCTCGGCGGTCAGCGGGCGCGGTGGCTCGGTGATGCGGGTGGTGGTGCCGTGGTTCTCGATGATGGTGGTGGAGACACGCAGGGTGCCCTCAACCCAAAGTGGCTTCACGAAGTGCTCGCTGCCGGTGCGGGCGATAACGGCTGGGTCGCCGTTGCCAACCGGAACAACTGCTGGGGCGTTGATGCCGGCCAGCGAAAGTGCGCGGCTGACGTTGATGCCCTTGCCGGCGAGTTCTTCGCCAACGCCATCGGCGCGGTTTACGCCACCAGGTACCAGCGCGTCAACAAAGTAGGTGCGGTCGAGTACCGGGGCCGGGGTAAGGGTGACAACAGTGGTGTCTTTTGCCATACCGGTCATGAGGAGCTCCTCGGGATTTTTGAAATGCCTATAAAACGCTGCGATGCAGCCTGCGGCAAACTCCTTCGTAGGCACGCTCTAGTAGAAAAGTATAACCAGTGAGACCCACTCAGCGGTGGAGCGCCAATGCCTATTCGGTAACGGGTTTATGAAGCGGTTTCAGCGTCTGTCGGGTGTTTTTCAGCACCTCGTGCAGGTCTTCCAGTCCCTCGCGACGGGCGATGTAGATCACAATCTCGGCGCAAACGCGGGCGTCGTCAAGGGCATCGTGGTGTTTGAAATCCTCAAAGCCAATGCGATAGGCCACCTCATTCAGGCGGTGGGAATCCAGCCCAGGAAAGGCACGGCGGCTCATCTGAACGGTGCAGGCATAGTGCAGTTCGGGCAGACGAGTGCTCACGGCCTCTGCGGCAGCCCGAAGCACACCCATATCAAAAGGTGCGTTGTGAGCAATCAGCACATCCTCACCGATGAATTCCAGCATTAGTGGTAGCACTTCGCCCCAGGTGGGGCCATCGGTGACGTCTGATTCACGGATACCGTGGATCCGGGTGTTGAACTCGCTGAACCAGCCATGCGGGGAAGGCGGCATAAATGCGAGAGCGAAGCTGTCTGCCACCTTGCCGTCACGGACGCGCACCAAACCAACC
>JAGWUG010000314.1 GCA_028868555.1 Actinomycetales bacterium
GGCACATCGGCACCGAGTTCTGCTGCCACCGCGAAGCGATCCTCGGTGCTCAGCTTGCGGCCCCAGGCGGCCTCGGCGGCCAGGAGTGCGGCGGCCGCATCGGCGCTGCCACCACCCATGCCACCGGCCACCGGAACGTTCTTGTGAATGGTGAAGGCCAGACGTGGAACCCGACGGAAACGCAGTGCGCCACCGGCAGCCTTGGCGGCCTTGACCACCAAGTTGTTGCGGTTGGTTGGAACGCCCTTGAGGTGAGCCGCATCGATGTTTCCGGTGACCGAAACTTCCCAGTCGCCGGATAGCTCCGCGATGACGGTCTCAGGCAGATTTACCGCCTGGTAAAGGCTGGCCACCTGGTGGTAGCCGTTCTCCAGCAGCGGGCCAACCTTGAAGAAAAGGTTGATCTTGCCGAAGGCAGTTGCCGCATGCACCGGCTGACAGAGCAGGCGATCGAAGATGCTCTGCAGAATTTCGTCCCAGTAGGCCAGGCAAGCGGCCAGCTCATCCTCGTCGTGCAGCTGCTCGTGCATCAGGTCAACGCGGAAGAGGCCGGAACGCACGCGCTCGAAACGAATCTCAACGCGAGTGTCATTGTCAAAGCTGTAACCCAGCAGTGCGTCTGGTTCAATGCGAATCAAGCGCTCGGGAGCCTCCATCGGCCAAGAGTCTGGGTCGTGAAACATGCCAAAAAGACGCGGCAGATCGGTGCCGTAGAAGCGCGAGGTGGTTGCAGTGAACCGCCCGCTCTTGGAGGTTGAAATGTGCCAGCGCTGCATTACTGCACCGATGCCTGTTGCGCGCCAGCGGCCTTAGCCCGGGCCAGGCGCACGAACTGGTGAATGTCCAGCTGTTCGCCACGGGCCTGCGGGTCAATGCCGGCAGCCTTGAGGATGACCTCGGCCTCGGCGGGCGAACCGGCCCAGTCGCCGAGTGCCTGACGCAGGGTCTTGCGGCGCTGACCGAAGGCGGCGTCGACTGCCTCAAAGACGCGAAGGCGAAGTGCTTCATCACCCAGCGGCTCAGCGCGCTTCTCGAAGTAGACGAGTGCGGAGTCCACGTTTGGAACCGGCCAGAAGATGTTGCGGCCAATGTTGCCGGCGAGACTGGCATCGGCGTACCAGGCCAGCTTGAGGCTTGGCACTCCGTAGATCTTGTTGCCCGGCTTGGCGGCCATGCGGTGAGCCACCTCTGCCTGCACCAGAACCAGTCCGCGCTGCAGGCTCGGGAACTGCTCCAAGAAGTGCAGAAGCACCGGCACCGAGATGTTGTAAGGCAGGTTAGCGACCAGGGCCTGAGGTTCTCCCCCAAGCTCGGTGACCTTCATGGCATCGGCGGAAACCAGGGTGAAGTTGGCACCTGGCGCACGCTTTGCAACGGTGTCTTCAATGGCGGCGGCCATCTTGGGGTCAATCTCCACCGAGATGACGCGCTCGGCAACCTCAATCAGGCCGAGGGTCAGCGAACCGAGTCCGGGACCAATCTCAACCACGGTCTCGCTGCCGTCCAGCTTGGCGGCGGCAACAATTCGGCGAATGGTGTTTGGGTCGGTGACAAAGTTCTG
>JAGWUG010000315.1 GCA_028868555.1 Actinomycetales bacterium
GCACGAGTATTTCGGACGCCATTGCTGCCGGACTTGGTGCGGATGCCCCCGAGATTAGATCGGTTCCGGTTGAGTTGGCCTGGAACCTGGCGAGGATTGCAGAGGCGGTTACGCCTGCGCGGCGAGAGCCGAGAATTTCCAGGTATCAGGTCGCGCAACTGGCCTTCGACCGCAGCTATGACCTGTCGCTGGCGAAAGATTTGCTCGGGTATCTGCCACAGAACTGAGCGGCTGGAATCAGGGTGGAGCCACCTAGGAGAATCGAACTCCTGACCTGCTCTTTACGAGGGAGCTGCTCTACCGACTGAGCTAAGGTGGCGTACTGCCCGGCCGGCCGGGCAACTACAAAAGTTTACCGTTTAGGCTTTAGGCATGAGCGCTCGCATCACTATCCCCAACACCGACCTTTCCGTCTACCCACTCTGCCTGGGTGGCAACGTCTTTGGCTGGACCGCAGATAAAGCACAGTCCTTTGAGGTGCTGGACGCACACAAAGAACTCGGTGGAAATTTCATCGATACCGCGGATGTCTACAGCGAGTGGGCGCCGGGAAACCGGGGCGGCGAGAGCGAGACCATCATCGGCGAGTGGATGCGCGCCACCGGTAGCCGCGACAAGACCGTCATCGCCACCAAGGTGGCCAAGTTGAGCACCCGTCCGGGCCTGAGCCGCGCCAACATCATCGCCGCCTGCGATGACAGCCTGCGCCGCCTGCAGACCGATCACATCGACCTTTACTACGCCCACGAGGACGACCAAAACACCCCGCTGGAAGAAACCCTGAGTGCCTTCGACGACTTGATTCAGGCCGGCAAGGTGCGTTTCCTTGGCGCCAGCCAGCACACCGGCGAGCGTCTGCGCGAGGCCCTGGCCGTCAGTGAGGCCAATGGCCTGGCGCGATACGCGGTACTTCAGAATGAATACAACCTGATGGAACGCACCGAGTTCGAGGCCATTTCGGAGCCTGCCCTTACAGCGACCGGGCTATCGGCCCTACCGTTTTATTCACTGGCCCGCGGCTTCCTGAGTGGCAAGTACCAGCCTGGCGTGCAGGTGGAGTCGGTCCGCGCCGGTGGCGTTGAGGGTTACAAGAATGAACGCGGGTGGGCGGTGCTTGCAACATTGGCCGACATCGCCGAGGAGACCAACAGCACGCATTCGGCAGTTGCCTTGGCGTGGTTGCGCGCCCAGTCTGTGGTTTCGGCCCCGATCGCTTCGGCTCGCACAGTTGAGCAGCTTCGGGAGATCATGCCGCTGGTTCAGCTGACCACCCAGCAGGTTGCTCGACTTACTGCCGCGTCGAACTAAGAAATCTCGGCGATCCGAGCAGTCAACAACTTTCGCACCAAAGGTTCTGGCAGCGGCTTATCTACTGCAAATTGCAGCGAAGACTTAGCGGTCACGTATTCGCTGAGGTCTTTGGCCAGTTCCTCGAGCACCGCGGAGCTCTGCGGTGAGTAAACCAAGTGATTCTTGAAAGCGCACAACCCTGCCACGTTCTTGCCATTCAGCTTGAATATTGGGGCGCCCCAACCGATGGTCTCGGTCAGGTTCGGC
>JAGWUG010000316.1 GCA_028868555.1 Actinomycetales bacterium
GACATCGCGTAAATCTGAAGGCCAACCGCCACCAGCGTCAGCTGCGTGCCCAGGCCATTCAGCAGGTTTCCCAGCCAGAGCCTGGCAAACTGCGGTGACTCGCGCAGTGGCGTGAAGTCGGCTAAATGCCGGCGTTTTGGGTTTGACTTCGCCGAATCAACAGCTGGTGCGGCGTCCTTGCGAGTCATGAGGCAAGTCTAAACACCACCGAGCAGAAGCCAGGCACAGCGGCACCTGAATGACGGGCGCCAGTTAGCAGAGGCTAGACGTCGAGGATGTCGGTAACCAGCGCGGCGATTGCAGAGCGCTCGCTGCGAGTGAGGGTGACGTGCCCGAAGAGCGAGTGGCCCTTCAGCGCCTCGACCACGGCTGCGATTCCGTCGTGACGGCCAACGCGCAGGTTGTCGCGCTGAGCAACGTCGTGGGTAAGCACCACGCGACTGTTCTGACCGATGCGGCTCAGCATGCTCAGCAGCACGTTGCGCTCCAGACTCTGGGCCTCATCCACGATCACGAAACTGTCATGCAGGCTGCGGCCGCGAATGTGGGTAAGCGGCAGAATCTCCAAGATTCCGCGGTCCTGAATGTGCTCGATGACTTCCTTGCTGCAGATGGCACTGAGGGTGTCGAAAACGGCCTGACCCCAAGGGTTCATCTTTTCGTTCTCGCTGCCCGGCAGGTAGCCAAGCTCCTGGCCGCCAACCGCGTACAGCGGACGGAAGACCAGGATCTTCTTCTGCTGGCGACGCTCCATCACCGATTCCAGGGCGGCGGCCAAAGCCAGCGCACTCTTACCGGTACCGGCGCGACCACCCAGGCTGACGATGCCAACCTCTTGGTCCAGCAGCAGGTCGATGGCCAAGCGCTGTTCGGCGCTACGACCGTGCACTCCAAAGACCTCGCTGTAGCCCTTGACCAATCGAATCTGCTTGTCCGCAGTGATGCGGCCCAGGCCGCCACCGCGGGCCGAAGAAAGAATCAGTCCGGTGTTGACCGGGTAGAGCTTGGCGTCCGAGTGCTCCAGCAGTTCGCTGTCGTAGAGGTCGCTCATTTCCTCGGGGCTAAGGCCGATCTCGGCCACACCGGTGTAGCCGGCATCGCGGGCCAACTCGGCGCGATACTCCTCGGAGCCCATGCCCAAGGCGGCGGCCTTGAGGCGCATCGGCAGGTCCTTGGAAACCACGGTGACATCGCAGCCCTCGTTGCGAAGGTTGAAGGCGCAGGCGATGATCTTGCTGTCGTTGTCGCCCAGTTGGAAGCCGGAAGGCAAAACGCTCTGGTCGGTATGGTTCAGCTCCACGCGAAGCGAACCGCCCTCCCCCACCGAAATCGGGAAGTCCAGGCGCTCGTGTTGGGCACGCAGGTCATCCAGGTGGCGCAGTGCCTGACGCGCGAAATAGCCAATCTCAGGGTCGTGGCGCTTCTTCTCAAGCTCGTTGATGACGGTGATCGGCAGCACCACTTCGTGCTCCGAAAAACGGAACATCGCCTTAGGGTCACTCAGTAAAACCGAGGTATCGAGGACAAAGGTTCTCACTTTGGTTTCTGGCTTGGTG
>JAGWUG010000317.1 GCA_028868555.1 Actinomycetales bacterium
TCGGTTTCCTACCTCTTCAGCCGCAAGGGCGTCATCACCGTCAACAAGACCCCGGACATGACCGAGGACTCGCTCCTCGAGCTGATCCTCGACCACGGCGTGGAGAATGTTGAGGACCGTGGTGAGGCATTCGTCATCACCACCGAGCCGGCATCGATGGTTGCCGCTCGTACTGCTCTTCAGGCCGCCGGCATCGACTACGAGTCCGCAGACTCGGAGTTTGTTTCCTCGATGATGGTTCCAGTTGACGACGTTGAGGCCGCCAAGAAGGTCATCAAGCTCATTGATGCCCTCGAGGACAGCGACGACGTCCAGAACGTTTACAGCAACGTTGACTTCACCCCAGAGGTCCTGGCCGCGCTGGAAGCCGAGTAATACTTATGACCCGCATTCTGGGTGTGGACCCCGGTCTCACCAGATGCGGTGTTGGCGTGATTGACCTTGCGGCTGGCCGCAGGGTCACTCTCGTTTCTGTGGATGTTTACCGCAGCGCTCCAACCGATGACCTCGCCTTTCGAGTTGGCAGCATCGGTGCCCGGATTGAAACCCTGATCCAAGAACTCAAGCCTGACGCCATTGCCCTTGAACGGGTCTTTGCAGATGTCAATGTGCGCTCCGTTATGGGTACCGCCCAGATTTCCGGCGTGGTTCTCATGCTGGCTCACAAGTACGGTCTTCCCGTGGCTTTGCACACTCCAACCGAGGTCAAGGCCGCAGTTACTGGCTCGGGTCGAGCTGACAAGGCTCAGGTTGGCAACATGGTGGCGCGCATTCTTGGTTTGGCGGAGGTCCCAAAACCCGCCGATGCCGCCGACTCACTAGCAATCGCCATTTGTCACGCCTGGCGTGGCGCCGGGGCATCGGTGGGAACCGGCCAGAGCCTCACCGCGGCTCAGGCAGCTTGGCAACAAGCCGAGCGTGCTGCCGCTAGAAAGCGCGAGGGCTAGGTAGTCTTGGCTCTGTGATTGCATCCCTCACCGGTCTAGTTCAGCGCAGCGGCGCGGGTTTTCTGGTGCTCGATGTCTCTGGAGTTGGTTACCAGGTGTTTGTCACCGCGGCCAGCCAGCACGCCCTGCACGTGGGCGATTCCGTAACCCTGCAAACCGCGCTAATCGTTCGCGAGGACGCATTTGTTCTGTTCGGCTTTGAGACCTCCGAGGAACTAGAGCTCTTCGACCTGCTGCGCTCGGTTACCGGCGTCGGCCCCAAGTCGGCGATGGCAATCCTTTCGCAGCTTTCCGCTGACGCCATCCGCAACGCGGTGCTTTCTGAGAACGACTCGACTTTTAAGGCAGTAAGTGGCATTGGCCCCAAAACAGCCAAGCTCATTACCGTCACCCTGGCCGGCAAGTTGAACGGCATTGCCATGGCGGCAGCGGTTTCCGCCAGCGGTCGCAAGACACCAAAGGTGGACCTCAGCAACGTTATTGCGGCTCTTCAGGGACTTGGTTGGGCCGAGCGTCCGGCTGCTGAGGCGGTTCGCGATGCGGCCGAAGCACTGGGGGAGAGCGCCACGGCTGACGCGCTGCTTCGCACGGCGCTGGCTCGCCTCGGAA
>JAGWUG010000034.1 GCA_028868555.1 Actinomycetales bacterium
GATGTAAACCTCTGGGTGGCCGAAGAACCAGAACAGGTGCTCCCAAAGCATTGGACCACCGTTGGCTGGGTCAAACAGGTGAGCGCCGAAGCGACGGTCTGCACCCATGGCGAACAGTGCGGCTGCCAGTGGGGGGAAGCACATGATGACCAGGATGGAGGTCACCAGGGTGTTCCAGGTGAAGATAGGCATACGGAACATGGTCATACCAGGTGCACGCATAGTGAGGATGGTGGTGATGAAGTTCACGCCACCCATGATGGTTCCGAAACCACTGAGTGCCAGACCGAAGACCCATAGGTCTCCACCGATGCCCGGGGTGTAGGTGGTGTTAGCCAGTGGCTGGTAAGCGAACCAACCGAAGCCAGCTGCACCCTGAGGGGTGAAGTAACCGGCAACTGCCACGAACGAACCGAAGAAGTAGAACCAGTAGGCGATGGCGTTCAGACGTGGGAAGGCCACGTCCGGAGCACCGATCTGAACCGGCATGAGGATGTTGGCAAAGGCCGCGAACAGCGGGGTTGCAAACATCAGCAGCATGATGGTGCCGTGCATGGTGAAGAGCTGGTTGTACTGCTCGTGGGTTGCAACCACGCTCTGGCCAGGGAAAGCCAGCTGAGCGCGGATGACCAGAGCCATGATTCCACCGATGACGAAGTAGGCCATCGAGGTGATGAGGTACAGGTAACCGATCTTCTTGTGATCGGTAGTGGTGAGCCAATCAACCAGGATGCGGCCCTTGGATTTGCGCGCTGCGCCCACCGAGGAGGCAGTTGCAGAAGCAGTTGCGGTTGCCATTTTCGTTTTCCTTAGTTGTTGATTGCCTTGTTACCAGGCAGGGTCTGCATGCGGTTGAGGTCGAAGCCAAGCTGACCGTTGTTGCCGGCTGCCTTGAGGGCGGCGATGTGGGCATCGTAGTCGGCCTTGTCAACAACCTTCACGTTGAAGAGCATGGCGCTGTGGAACTCACCACAGAGCTCGGCACACTTACCGGCGAAGGTGCCGGCTTCGGTTGGGGTGAAGTAGATGCGGTTTACGCGACCTGGGAACATGTCCTTCTTGTAGAGGAAGTCGATGACCCAGAAGGAGTGGATAACGTCACGCGAGGTGAGGTCAACCTCAACCGGTACGTCCTTCTCTAGGTAAAGGGTGGGCAGGGTTGCCTCAGTCTTGGACTTAGGGCCGTCCTGGTACTGGATGCCGGAGTCGTAGGTGTTGTCGTTGGTGTAGTTGAAGTCCCACGACCACTGCTTACCGATGACCTGAACCACGCGGGTGGCGTGGTTTGGCTGCTCGATGGCAGTCATGGTCTTTGCGGTGAAAGCGAAGAAGCCCACGGTGATGATGAATGGCACCACGGTGAACAGGGTCTCGATTGGCATGTTGTAACGCAGCTGCACTGGCAGGCCGGTCTCACCCTTGCGGCGACGGTAGGCGATCATGGCCCAGGCCATGAGGCCCCAGGAGATGACACCCACGATGAGCAGCACGATCCAAGAGGTGACCCAGAGGCCAACAATGGACGAGGTGTGGTTGGTCACGTGGCCGGAACCAGGCAGGTAACCCTGCAGTTCCTGCTTGGTGCAACCAGTGAGCAAAAGCGTGGAGGCTACGGCCAAAATGCCGGCCAACTTCAGGTGGCGCTTACGAAGCACAATCTACCCTTCGAAAAACGAATTCGTACACCCCTATCCTATTCCCGTCGCCCCCTCAAACTTGGCGGAAACCACGCAAAAGACCCCTTAAAAGCGGGGTTCGCGGCGATTAAAAAAAGTTAGCCCCGCCTAACTGGAAGGCGGGGCTAACTGAAGCGGGTTTTTGACTAGTTAAACGAGTTTCCGCAGGCGCAGCTGCCGGTTGCGTTTGGGTTGTCAATGGTGAAGCCCTGACGCATCAGGGTGTCCTCGAAGTCGATGGTGGCGCCAGTCAGGTACAGCGCTGAAGACTGGTCAACCACTACCTCAACGCCGTCGTAGTTGACGATCAGGTCCTGCTCGTCGGCGTTCTCGTCCAGCCACATGTCGTACTGCAGACCCGCGCAACCGCCGGCCTTGACCTCCATGCGCAGACGCAGGCTGGTGTTGCCCTCGGCCTCAACGGCCTTGCGCAGACGCTCCTGTGCCGATGGGGTCAGGTTTACGCCGTGTGCTGGTGCGGTCTCTACGGTGTCGCTCATTTTGAACTCCTAGTTGTTGCCTGCCCCACTCGAGGCAGAAAGCTAATGAAATTGTAAATCAGTTTTTGAGCGAATTGCTTCCCAAAAGTAGGAGCGCTTCTGCAACCATGGCGTTCTTGAGGCCACCTAGGTGCACCGACTCGTTTGGGCTGTGTGCGCGGGAGTCTGGGTCTTCCACACCGGTGACCAGAATCTGGGCGGCCGGGAACAGCTCAACTAGGTCGGCAATGAACGGAATTGAACCACCGATGCCCAGATCTACCGACTCGTGTCCGTAGGCCTTGCCGAGCGCCTCTTCCAGCAGTGGCTTGGCCCAGCCGCCGTCGGTGACGAGGTATGGCTTGCCCTTTTCAACGTCGTGGTAGTCGAGCTTGGCACCCCAAGGAAGGTTGGCTTCCAGGTGGTCGCGAAGCAGCTGCAGTGCACGCTCCGGCTGCTCCCCCGGCGCAATGCGCATAGAAATCTTGGCCTTCACGCTCGGCAGCATGGTGTTGCTCGAAAGCGCAACTGTCTGACCGTCAATTCCAATCACGGTGATGGCCGGCTTGGTCCAGTTGCGGTCGGTCAGGCTTCCCTCACCGATGAACTGAACGCCATCCAACAGTCCGCTATCGGCGCGCATCATGGCATCGGTGAGCGGCAGTTCTGCCGCCTTGGAGCTGTGCAAACCGGCAACGGCAACGTTTCCGCGCGCGTCGTGGAGGCTTGCCAGCAAACGAATCATGGCGGTCATGGCGTCTGGAACCACTCCCCCGAACATGCCGGAGTGAACGGCGTGGTCCAGAGTGCGTACCTCGATTACCTGGCTCACCAGTCCGCGCAGCGTGGTTGTGATTCCAGGGATTTCGGTGGTGAAGTTGCCGCTATCAGCCACGATGATTACGTCCGACTTCAGGTCTTCGGCGTTGGCCTCGAGGAAGTTACGGAAGGACGGACTGCCGGCCTCCTCTTCACCCTCGATGAAGCAGGTGATGCCAAGGTCAAAATCCGCGCCGGCAACGGCCTTCAGGGTCTCGATTGCGGTGAGGTGAGCCACGATGCCCGCTTTGTCGTCGGCCGCGCCGCGACCATACATGCGGCCGTCAATGATGGTCGGCTGGAACTCCGGGGTCTTCCAGATAGTGGCATCGCCAGGAGGCTGAACGTCGTGGTGGGCGTATAGCAAAATCTGTGGCGCGCCGTTCTTGGCTGCGCGACGAGCAACTACTGCTGGAGCGCCAAGCTTGTCGCCGTACTCGGCGGCGACAGGAGCCTTGCGGATCTCGATGAAGTCAAAAACTCCGGTTTCGCGGAGCAACTCGGCCACCTTGGCGGCGCTCCGCTCCAGGTTTTCCGGATCGAAGGCATCCCAGGCGATACCGGGGATTCGGACTAGGTCCCCAAGGGTTCCGATAGCGCTTGGAAAGGCGGCAGTAACTGCATCGGTGACTTGGGAGACTTGGGCTGCGGAAAGCGAGTTGCTGGCGGTCATACGGGTAATCTTATTTCTCAGGCGGCACGGCCGCCGTAGGCAAGGGAGCACAATGTCCGAATCATCTGCAGAGCAGAAGCCAGCCGGTAAAGGCAAGGCAACTCCAACCCGCAAGCAGGCTCAGGCCGCAACCGTTCGCCCACTAGTTGGCGACCGCAGCCCAGAGGCCAAGGAAGCCGCCAAGGCAAAGGCCAAGGCAGACCGCGCCCGCATGCGCGCTGGCCAGCTAGCCGGCGAAGACAAGTACCTGCCACTGCGAGAGCGCGGACCACAGAAGAAGTTTGTGCGCGACCTCATCGATGCCCGCTACACCGTGGGCGAGTTCCTGGTGCCGGCAATGGTAATGGTTCTGCTGCTCAGCTTCATGGACTCCAACCAGGCCTCAACCTTCAACAAGACTCTTTCGCTGATCTCCATCGGCATCATGCTTGCCATCGTGCTGGACAGCGTGTTCATTGCCCGCAGGGTAAAGAAGGCCGCCAAGGAGAAGTTTGGCGCCGACAAGCTGGAGTCGGGACTAGCCCTTTACGGCGTGGTTCGCGGAACCCAGCTGCGTATGCTGCGCATGCCAAAGCCAGCCGTTGGTCCATTCCTCGGCAAGAACAAGAAGAAGTAGGTCAAAGTGCGCTATCGCTACCTAGGTAACTCCGGTTTCAAGGTGAGCGAGCTCACCTACGGTAACTGGCTCACCCACGCCTCACAGGTTGACGACTCGGTGGCAATCGCCACCGTGCACGCCGCCCTAGATGGCGGAATCACCTCGTTCGATACCGCCGACGTTTACGCCAACCTGGCTGCCGAAGAGGTACTGGGTAAGGCGCTCGCCGGACAGCGCCGCGAAGGTCTGGAGATCTTCACTAAGACCTATTGGCCAGTTGCAAACCGCGGTCCGAACGATACCGGCCTGAGCCGCAAGCACATTATGGACAGCATCAACGGTTCGCTGCGCCGTCTGCAGACCGACTACGTTGACCTGTACCAGGCTCACCGCTACGACGTGGAAACTCCGCTGGAGGAGACCATGGTGGCCTTCGCCGACATCGTGCGTCAGGGCAAGGCTCTGTACATCGGTGTTTCGGAGTGGAACGCAAAGCAGATTTCCGAAGCGCACGCGCTGGCCAAAGAACTCAAGATTCAGCTGATCTCAAACCAGCCGCAGTACTCCATGCTGTGGCGCGTGATTGAAGGCGAAATTGTGCCGACCTGTACCGAACTGGGCGTGAGCCAGATTGTTTGGTCACCGATGGCGCAGGGCGTGTTGACTGGCAAGTACCTACCTGGCCAGGCGGCGCCGGCCGACAGCCGCGCAGCCAACGACAAGTCGAACATGTTCATCAAGGAACTCATGGACGACAGCCTGCTGACCGCGGTTCAGGAGCTGAAGCCGATTGCCGAGGGTCTTGGTCTGACCATGGCTCAGCTGGCACTGGCCTGGACTCTGCAGAACCCAAACGTGGCCTCGGCCATTGTTGGCGCTAGCCGTCCAGACCAGATCACCTCAAACCTGGGAGCCGTTGGCGTTGAGCTGCCTGCCGAGGTAATGGAGAAGATCGAGAAGCTGATGGCTCCGTTCGCTAAGTTTGACCCAGCCCTCACCGAGTCACCGGCTCGTCGCCTGGTTTAGCTATAGAAACACGAATGCCGCCCATCGGTGATGGGCGGCATTCGTTTAAGAGTTGGGTTAGCTGCGTCTAGAAGATAGGACGCAGGGTTGCCACCAGTGGGCAAACGAACGGGTCGCTGTTGCGGCTGAGGCCAACCTTGTTGAGGTACTTCATGACCACAAGATAGCTGGCCAGCAGATTCATCTCGGTGAGTGGAACACCGCGCTCGGCACAGAACTCCACAACAATCTTGTGAGCCTTGGCCAGGTGCGGGCGAGGCATCGATGGGAACAGGTGGTGCTCAACCTGGTAGTTGAGGCCGCCCATGAGGTTGTCCTTGAGCCACGAGCCGCGAATGTTGCGGCTGGTTAGAACTTGACGCTGGAAGAAGTCAATCTTGGACCCCTTCTCAATCAGCGGCATGCCCTTGTGGTTTGGCGCGAAGGCTGCTCCCATGAAGAACCCGAACATGAGCATCATGAACACCCAGAGGGCAATGGCCCAGAGCCAGCCGAACATGAGAGTCATGGCGATGTATGGAGCGGTCTGACGAACCAGCATCAGGCCAAACTCCAGCAGGCGGATCTTGAGCGGACGGTCCTTGCGCTTGAGGCTGGAGAAGCTGTCGAGCAGCAGGTCGAACCCGGTGAACAAGAGCAAAAGCGGGAACAGGTAGCCCTGACGGTCGCTCAGCCAACGCTCAAAACCGCGCTTGCGGTTGCGGCTCTCTACGGTGAAGGACAGCACACGAATGTTGATGTCTGGGTCTTCATCGATGAAGTTTGGCTTCTGGTGGTGCTTGTTGTGCTTGCGCTGCCAGAAACCGTAGCTGAGGCCGGCAAAGAGGTTGGCCAGAATGAGTCCGGCCCAGTCGTTTGCCTTGTTGTTGCGGAAGATCTGACGGTGCGCTGCCTCGTGGGCAATAAAGCCGAACTGGGCGCTGAGAACGCCAAGCAGACCGGCAATGGCAAAGCCGAGAAGGATCCAGGCGCCGTGCTGGTTGGTGAGGAGTCCTACAAAGCCACCTGCTACCCAGAGCGCGCTGGCCAGGGCAGAGATGATGAGGAGTCGGATGATGTAGAAGGAGGGCTTCTTTTTTAGTAACCCTGCCGCTGCTACCCGAGACAAAATTTCGCTGAAGAGCGTAGCCGTTTGACGGCTGGCCAATAAGGTCACTCCCCAAGTGTAGGTGCCAAAGTACTGGAATGCTCCAGACTCACTGCAAACCCACAGTTAGGGTTCTAAACCCGGTGCCAGCGCAGCGGTTTGGCGGTTCGTTCGCGCTCAATAATTCCATCCGCCTCGAGGTCTAGCTGAACGCACTTGCTCCACCAGTCAGCCTTCTCGCCGCCTGGAAAAACGTGCTCGGGCAGGTGGAAAACCACTTTGTTGCGCATCTCAGTTTGGGTTAGGCCCGGCGCCTGGCGCGGCAGAATGCGCAAAAGCGCGTTGCGCATCGCTTCGTACTTGACGGCATCAACTTTGCCCGTCCAGCCAGGCACATTCACGTTGCGGACCTCAACCTTTGGGCCGCTGTCCTTGGAAGCCTTGCGCTTTGGGTTTTGAGACATTCGTTAGCTGACCGCGGCGAGTGGCTTGATGTTCTTCAAAACCTCGTCGATACGATCTGCCTCTATCTCTAGGTCGTAGTGTGCCTGGAGATTCATGAAGAAGTCGTCACTAACGCCTAAGGCGCGAGCGAGTCGAAGCCCAGTGTCTGGAGTTATCGAACGTTTGCCATGCACAATCTCATTGATCCGGCGAGGAGGCACTGCCATAGCCTTGGCCAGCCTGTATTGGGTAATTCCCATGGGTAATAGGAAATCTTGGCAAAGAACTTCGCCTGGGTGGATTGGTGCAAAAGATTTCATAGATTACATTCTCCGAGAAAGAAGATCGATAATAACGATACACGTTACTAATTGTGGCCCATCGAATTGACCGGTCATGACCGGTCAAAGATTTCAAAAAGCTGACAAAAGCCCCCTCCAGCGATTTTAGAGTTTTCCTAAATCAGGAGGACTCTATGGCAACAAACAAGCAAATCATCGGAAAGATTGAAGCAAACACTTCCAGCACATCTACCGCAAGCTGGATAGCCGTTGGACAAAACTTTGCACTTCAAAGGCAGATGGCAAAAAACGCCAAGGTGCAAAACGACTTGCTGCAAGCACAGCTCGACCAACAGTGGCAAGCGAGCTTCTCTCTTTGGCGGCAAACACCGGAAGGGCGTTACTTCCTTGACTGGCGTGATTCCGCGAACGTTATCAAAACTTGGTTACTTGCCAACAACAGCAAATGGGACAAAATCCGGCTCGAGTATTTTGCAAATGACGCAAACACGCGAACCGTGAAGGATGCAATCAAGCTCCTAAACGGCCAAGAGCTGAAACCTGCCAAGAAATTTAGAGGCTGGCTCTGGGTTGTTTCTGGGTTTGGAGTATTGGTAATTTCAAACGCTGTACCCAACCTGGGCAGCCAGCTGACTCCGTTTTTCCTTATTTACCTGGTGGCCGTTTTGCCGTTTGTGATCAGGCCAATCATGAAGAAGCGGTACGCCGCCGCCTTCACGAACCAATCAAAAGAGGCAAATAGGCTCCTTGATGAGACTGAATGGGCGATGTCGGCAGAGAACATTTCCTGCCTTGCAGCTATCGGGAAAGTCGAGGAAGATCTCTACGCAAGTTTTCCTACTCCCGCAGATTTGCCAAACCCGTCAAGTCTTACACCAGTCTTCCAGGTCACAATCGCCGGACATCCTGAGCTGAGTGCGAAGCTGAGCACACTTGCAGGCCCCCCGAGGGCCAACGCCTAGACGTTGAAGCGGAACTCCACCACGTCGCCATCCTGCATGACGTATTCCTTGCCTTCCATGCGCACCTT
>JAGWUG010000318.1 GCA_028868555.1 Actinomycetales bacterium
CCGCCAAACAGAATGGCATCCAGAGGCACTCCCTCGGGTGAATCCCAGGCGGCATCCACGCTTGGGCACTGAGAGATTGAAACCGTAAACCGCGAGTTAGGGTGAGCCGCCAGCGTGTCAGACTCTGCAGTCCAGTCTTGTCCAGTCCAATCAATCAGGTGAGCAGGCGGGGTGTCGGTCAGGCCCTCCCACCAGACATCGCCATCGTCGGTGAGGGCAACGTTGGTGAAGAGCGTGTTGGATCGAATGGTTTCTACAGCAACGGGGTTTGTTTTCATGCCAGTACCAGGAGCAACCCCAAAGAATCCTGCCTCTGGATTGATTGCTCTGAACCTGCCGTCGGCGTCTGGTTTAATCCAGGCGATGTCGTCACCGATGGTGGACACTCGCCAACCGGGCAGGCTCGGCTGAAGCATTGCGAGGTTAGTTTTGCCGCAGGCAGAAGGGAATGCCGCGGCCAGGTGGTAGCTCTTGCCCTTGGGTGAGGTGAGTTTGATGAGCAGCATGTGCTCTGCAAGCCAGCCCTCGCGGCGGCCAAGGTTTGAACCAATGCGCAGTGACATGCACTTTTTGCCGAGCAGGGCGTTGCCACCGTAGCCAGAGCCGAAGGACCAGATCTCGTTGGTTTCCGGGAAGTGAGCTATGTATTTTTCGGTGTTGCAGGGCCAGGGTGAGTCAGCCAGTGCGCGCCCGGTGTCCTCAATCAACGGAGCACCCACGCTGTGAAGTCCCGGCACCCAGTTGGCACCGGCTGCGATTTGCTGAAGGACAGCAGGCGACACTCGAGTCATAAGGTGCATGCTCAGAACAACGTAAGCCGAGTCAGTGATTTCAACTCCGTACTGAGCCTGTGCGGCACCCAATACGCCCATTGAAAATGGCACTACGTACATGGTTCTGCCCCGCATGCTGCCTCTAAAAAGCGGGGTTAGCAGGGCCTTCATGTAGGCGGGGTCACGCCAGTTATTGGTGGGGCCGGCATCTTCTCGTTTGGCGCTGCAGATGAAGGTTCTGTCCTCCACGCGCGCTACATCGGAAGCCGCAGTTCTAGCGAGGAACGAGTTTGGTCGCAACGCTGGGTTCAGCCGAATCAGTGTTCCCGCTGCTACCAGCTCCTCGGTGAGTTTCTGCCACTCCGTTGCTGATCCATCGCACCAAACAATGTTGCTTGGTTGGGTGAGTTCCGCCATTCGCCCAACCCACTGTTCTACGCTTTGTGCAGTCATACTTAGGACTCCTTCGTCCTGGTTCGGATATGTTTAGTCAAGGTGAACAATATAATCGACTTAGGGTCATTTAAAGTCCTAGAATGTTAAACACAGGTGAAATCTGCTCGAGGAGACAAAATGCCAATCACCGCTCTAGACGAGGCACGCGTTCTGGCCAGTGTGCCCAAGGGACTTTTGATCAACGGAGTTTGGCGTGACTCCTCCGACGGCTCCACACTTGACGTGTTTGACCCCGCTACCGGCAAGGCGATTGCCACCATCGCAAGCGCCACTCCCGCAGATGGCATGGCCGCCATGGATGCCGCCGCTCAGGCACAGGCC
>JAGWUG010000035.1 GCA_028868555.1 Actinomycetales bacterium
GGAGCGGCTAACGATCTTGGACTCGATCGCCATGTCTTCTGGAATTCCAGGGCGGTTCATCAGGGCGGCTGCGGCACCACTCGAGAACAGGCGCATCAGGTCATCGGTGAGCGAAAGGTAGAAGCGGCTCTCACCTTTGTCACCCTGGCGGCCAGCACGACCACGCAGCTGGTTGTCGATGCGGCGCGACTCGTGACGCTCGGTGCCGAGAACATAGAGACCACCGACGGCGAGAACCTTCTCGGCCTCGATGGCAACCTGAGCCTTGAGCTCCTCGTAGGTCTTGCTCCAGGCGGCGTTGTATTCCTCCGGGTGCTCCTCGGCATTGATGCCCTGCTGGTTGAGGGCAGCAACTGCCAGGAACTCGGCGTTTCCACCGAGCATGATGTCGGTACCGCGACCTGCCATGTTGGTGGCTACGGTTACCGAACCGAGGCGACCGGCCTGGGCCACGATGGCGGCCTCTCGGGCGTGGTTCTTGGCGTTCAAGACTTCGTGGCGAACTCCGGCCTTGGCCAACAGGCGACTGAGGTATTCGCTCTTCTCGACCGAGGTGGTACCAACCAGAACCGGCTGACCGGCCTTGTGGCGCTCCGCGATGTCGAGAACAACCATGTCGAACTTGACCTGCTCGTTCTTGTAGATCAGGTCTGGCTGGTCGATTCGGACCATTGGCTTGTTGGTTGGGATTGGAACCACACCGAGCTTGTAGGTGGCCACGAACTCGGCGGCCTCAGTCTCGGCGGTACCAGTCATGCCCGAGAGCTTGTGGTACATGCGGAAGTAGTTCTGCAGGGTGATGGTGGCCAAGGTCTGGTTCTCGGCCTTGACCTCGACACCCTCCTTGGCCTCGATGGCCTGGTGAACACCCTCGTTGTAACGACGACCAGCCAAGATGCGACCGGTGTGCTCGTCGACGATCATGACCTCGCCGTTCATGACCACGTAGTCCTTGTCACGCTTGAACAGGGCCTTGGCCTTGAGTGCGTTGTTGAGGAAGGAGATCAGCGGGGTGTTGGCACTCTCGTAGAGGTTGTCAATGCCCAGGTAGTCCTCAACCTTTTCGATTCCAGGCTCGAGGATTCCAACGGTGCGCTTCTTCTCGTCTACTTCGTAGTCGATGACTGGCTGCAGGTCTTCAACGATCTTGGCGAACTGAGCGAACCAGCGGTTGGCCTCGCCCGAGGCAGGACCGGAGATGATAAGTGGGGTACGCGCCTCATCGATGAGGATGGAGTCGACCTCGTCGACGATCGCGAAAAAGTGACCGCGCTGAACGAGGTCGGCCTTGTCCCAGGCCATGTTGTCGCGCAGGTAGTCGAAGCCAAACTCGTTGTTGGTTCCGTAGGTGATGTCTGCGAGGTACTGCTCGCGGCGCTCGGCCGGCTCCTGGCCACTGATGATGCAACCGGTGGTCATACCCAGGGTACGGAAGACGCGTCCCATTAGCTCGCTCTGGTAGCCGGCCAAGAAGTCGTTGGTGGTGACCACGTGAACACCGCGGCCAGCGATGGCGTTGAGGTAGGCCGGCATGGTGGCCACCAGGGTCTTACCTTCACCGGTCTTCATTTCGGCGATGTTGCCGAGGTGCAGAGCTGCACCACCCATGACCTGAACGTCGAAGTGGCGCATGCCCAGGGTTCGCTTGGAAGCCTCGCGTACAGCAGCGAATGCCTCAGGCAGTAGGTCGTCCAGGCTTTCGCCCGCTGCGTAGCGGGAACGGAGCTGAGTGGTTTCATCGGCCAGTTCAGCATCGGTGAGCTTTACAAACTCTTCTTCCAGGGCATTGACGGCCTCGGTGATGCTGCGCAACTTGGCAAGAACGCGGCCTTCACCGGCGCGCAGAACCTTGTCGAGAATGTTTGCCAAAGGGTGCTCCAAACGGTATGGGTATACCCCTCAATCTTAGGCGAAAGCCCCAAACCAAAAGGCTTGGGGCTTCACGCTATGGGCGAACCTAACCGAGCGTGATTACGCCGTAGTGCCAGCCCTTTCGGGCGTATACAACTGAAGGCTTACCGGTGGTTGAGTCAAGGAACAGGTAGAACGGGTGGCCCACCAGCTCCATGTGGTACAGGGCGTCGTCAACGGTCATAGGCACGGTTGGGAACTCCTTGCGGCGAACCTCTACCGGACTGACGCCCAAGTCGATCTCAGTGGCCTCAGTGGCGGCAGCGGCTGCGGCAGCTCCGCCCAGCAGAAGGCCGGCATCAACCGGAGTTACATCCAACTCGGCAAAGTCGGATGCCGAGAGCTCCGAGGTGGAGTGCTGGCGGTGCTGACCGCGGTGCACCTTGTTGCGGTCTCCTACGCGACGCAGGCGCTCGGACAGCTTTCCCAACGCCATGTCGAAGGCGGCAAACTTGTCGCCCGCGTGAGCCTCGGCGCGAATGATGTGTCCAGGCTCAACAACGGTGAGCTCGACCTGATCTTCGAGGCCGGTGGTTTTATGTTCGTGACGGGTCACCTTGATGGTGAGGGCTTGGCTGCGGTTGGCTAGCTGTTCTACCTTATGTGCTCGCTCCAGCACGTAGTCTCGGAACCGATCCGATACTTGAAGGTTTCTGGCCGAAATGTTGATTTCCATGGTGACCTCCGTCTCGGGCTACGGTGCCCGTGAAAGCAAGTTATACCCAAATGGAACTTCGTGTATGCGTTTTTACAAAGTTTCTGCGAAAGTCAGAAAAGTCTCAGGTTGGCAACCCTCACTAACTAGCGCCTCGGTCATGCCACGGAGAGTGGCTCCGGTGGTGACAATGTCGTCCAGCAACACCACTTTCCAACCCGTTGGTACCTGCAAATCAGCCGGGTTGCAGCGCACTTTACCCAGCAAATTTTGCTCCCGCTGGGCGGCGGTCAACTGACTTTGATCCAGCACCGATGCGTGCAGCTCGAGGCACGCCTGCACCCGCGCCGGAGTTCCAGCGGCCCGGAGGAAGCGCGCCACCTCCTTGGCCAAAAGGGTGGCTGGCTGGTAGCCCCGATTTCGATTTGCAGCCTTTCGGCTCGGCGCGGGAACCAGGATCACCCCGGTTGCAGTAGGTGCGGGTGAGGCATCGGTGCCGTTATTTCTCATGGCGTTCTGAAGGTGTGAAGCCATCTGCCGTCCCAGCTCCTGGGCCAGACGATGGGAACCTGTGAGTTTGAAAGCGTGAACCAGCTGTTGGCTAAAGCCCGCGTAGTCGGTCACGGCCAGTCCCACGGGCAGGCCCGTGCGTGTGACTGTGCGCGGACGCAGAATCTGTCGCTTCCGACAGGATTCACAAATGAGGCTGGGAGGTTGGCCACAGCCAACGCAGTCTTGGGGAAACCAGATGTCGAGCATTGCCTCAGATTGCCAAGCCTGGCCAAAGGCGCGAGCCGAGTAACCGGCATCGGTGGATAACTGGCGCTAATTCACCATGTGAGCGGCGGTAACCTGCTGATCCAGCTGCGACCAGGTGTAACCGCGGTACTGCATTAGGCGGTTCTGGTCGTCCAGCACGTAGATGTTGGTGCCGTCGTCACTGACCATCAGGTCTACCGCGTGGTCGAGGGTGCCCACTTCACGAGGGTCTCCACCGATGGTGAGCAGGGTGAGGTTGGACTGCACGCCGGAGACATCGGCCAAAACCAAAATTCCGCTGGTACCGGACCACTCGATGGCGTTTGGCTTTCCGACGCCATAGCTCAGTTCGACCGGTGCACCAAAGCCAGTGACGATGCCCAACTGGTTGCGATTCACCGACGACACCATGAGACGCAGGGTGCCGTCCGCGTCTGCCACGACGGCAGCCATTCGAGCTCCCTCTGGACTAAGGGCGACCGCCTTGAGCACGTGCTTGGCCAGCCATGGGACTGTGATCCAGACCGACTTTCCGGTCTGCGGAACAATCTGCACCTTGCCGTCGGTGCCAATCAGCCAGAGCTGCCCGCGGCGGTCATAGCGTGGCGAAATCAAGTTCTTGCGGGTATCCACCAGCAAAGGTGGAGTTTCGGGCTGGTCCAGTCGGGCCGTGTAGACGCCCGCCTTACCCACCAGAGCAATGCTGGTCTCGTCGCTGGTGACCGCGAAGTCGCGCACACCGAAGAGCTTGATCCAGGTCTGGGCATTGGCGAGGCGCGAACCACTTGGGCCAATCAGCTGCTGCAGCGAGTTAGCGGAGAGCACTACCGGCGCAAATGCACCGGAGGAGGTCGATGCCGGCACGAAGTCGCTGATTTTCTGAATGGCGGAGTCGATCTGAATCTCCACTGAACTTACGCCACGTAACTGTGTGAGGGTGGCTGTGAGTTGAGCCTTGAAGCGCTGCTTTGCGAGTCTGGATGCCTGCAGGGCCTGCGGAGTGAGGTTCACCACTGCGGTGGTCTTGTCCACAGTCACGGAATCGATGGCCAGGCTCGTGTTTGCCGGCAGGATTGGCGCAACCGCTCCCTTGATGACCGGGCTCGGGCCGGCCAGCATGGCGGCCACCAGACGAGTTGCGGTTGAGGCGCGAGCCGGGAACCAGCGCAGGTCTGGAATCAGGTAGCTGTAGCTGTGGTCAAAGAAATAGACCTCGTAGCTGTGGAAGATGACCTCAAAAACCGGCCTGATCATGACCACAGCGTTCGGGGCCTCACTGATGCGCCACTGCCCGTTGACCTGAATCATCTTGAAGTGCAGCTTGACGCTTGAGCCAGGAGCGCGGTTGGAATAGTGACCGAGCGAATCCACCACAGCGGAGACACCAATCGATACCGTGGCAACGCCATCGGTGCCGAGCGTGGTCTTCTGGCCACCGCGCTGGATGTAGACCAACTGGTTCGGGCTCCAGGTGGTGCGGAAGCTTGGAGCCAGATACTGACGTGCCACCCCGTAGTCGTTCTGCGGCCCGGTGGAGGCATTCAGGAAGCCGGCCAGGATGTCTGCCTGACTCTGCCCCTTCAGTGGCCCAGAGGGCGAGTAGTAGAGGTAGTCGTTGGACAGCAAGTTTTGAATGTCCGGACCCTGATGCACCCCGGAGCTGCTTGGAATGGTGGCGCAACCGGTGAGCACCGATGCAGCCACCAGCAGTGCGGCCAGAGCCTTGTTCCAGCGGCTAGTCATGGTAGAAACCCTCCGGCAGATCCCAAAGTGGTTTGCTCGGCGGCATTGGCAGCGGCGATGAGGTGAACACTCCCCCGCGAACTCGTGGCAGGGTTAGGCGGAAGCAGGCACCCTGGTTTGGTCGAGCCCAAACCTGAAGCCAGCCGTTGTGGAGGTTGGCATCTTCCTGGCTAATCGCCAGTCCAAGACCGGTGCCGCCGGTGGTGCGCTGACGCGAAGGGTCGGCTCGCCAGAAGCGGTCAAATACGCGGTCAAGCTGGTCCTGGTTCATGCCCACGCCGTAGTCGGTGACCGTGATGGCCACGGCCTTTTCGTCGGCGCCAACGTGAATGTCTACCGGCTTGCCATCACCGTGCTCGAGGGCGTTGGCTATCAGGTTGCGCAGGAGACGCTCGATGCGACGGCTATCGAGGTCAAGTTCAATCAGTTCGCTCGGAAGGTCAACGTTGATACGCATGCCCTTTGCGCGCGCCAGCGGCTCAAGGCCGGCGATGGCCATGCCGACCGGGTGCTGAATGTCCTGCAGCTCCATGTGGGGGCGAACGCCACCGGCATCGAAGCGGCTCAACTCCAGCAGGTCACCGAGTAGTTTTTCGAAGCGCACCAGCTGGTCGTTCAGCATCTCGGCATCCTTCTTGAGCGAAGGCGCCAGCTTGTCGCGGTTGCGGAAGATCATGTCGCCGCTGATGCGAATGGTGGTTAGCGGAGTGCGCAGCTCATGGCTCACATCGGAGACGAAGCGCTGCTGCATGGTGGAGACGTTGGTCACCTTGTTGATCTGCTTTTGCAGACCGTCGGCCATCTTGTTGAATGACCGGGCCCACACAGCAATCACGTCGGTGCCCTTCACCGGCAGGCGCTTGTTCAAATCCCCCGATGCAATCGACTCAGCAACTTGAGCAGCGGTGCGCAGCGGGTTTACCAGCCAACTGGTTACGAAGTACGAGACCAAACCAATGAGCAGCAGCGAGATGAGCCCGCCCACCACCAGGGTGCGCTGGACGAAGTAGAGAGTGGCCTGCTCGTTCTGCAGGTCAAAGATCAGGTAAAGCTCGTAGGCGCCGGCCACCGGAATCTGGATTGGTGCGCCAACCACCAGACCAGGGTGGGAGCCATCGGAGGCTGGAATGGAAACCGACTGGTAGTCAAGGTGCGAACCGGCGGTGGAAACCTTGTCACGGAGCGACTTTGGGATGACCTTGAGGTCAAGGGTTGAAGACATTGGGGACTGAAGCGAGAGCGAACCTGCCGGTTGGCCGGGAGTGCGCAGCAGGGCCACCTTGCGCTCCTGGCTGCCGGAGTTGGATTCCAAGGAGGGAACCACAGAGTTCATCAGGGTTTGCAGCGCAACTTCATCGGTGACATTCGAGGCGCTGAAGGTGTTCTGAACCTGAATGACGGCGCGCTGCGACTCATTGAGAACCTGAGTGAGGCGGGTTTGGAAGAGCCCGTTGCCGATTGAGAAAGAAAGGAAGCCACCCAGAACCACCAGAGCGATACCGGTGAGGGCGAGTGTAGAGACCACAGCGCGAACCTGAATGGAACGGCGCAGCAAGCCGATGCCGCTCCGGAACAGGCCGGGCTTTTTCACTTAGTTCTGGCCAGCCTTGTAGCCAACGCCGCGAACTGTAACCACGATGGTTGGGTTGTCCGGGTCGTCTTCGATCTTGGAGCGCAGGCGCTGAATGTGAACGTTTACCAGTCGAGTGTCGGCTTGGTAGCCGTAGTCCCAAACGTCCTTCAGCAGGTCTTCGCGGCTGAAAACCTTGTTAGGGGTTGCTGCCAGGGTGCCGAGGAGCTTGAACTCGAGCGGGGTCAGAGCCACTCGCTCGCCGTTCTTGCGAACCTCGTGACCAACTACGTCGAGGGTCACCGAACCGATGCGGAGGAGGCCATCGCCTTCCTTAGGCTTGAGCGACTCGTTGGTGCGCTGCTGAATGCGCAACGCGTTCTTGATGCGAGCAAGCAGCTTGTCGAGGTCCCAAGGCAGCTTCTCGAAGTAGTCGTCGGCCCCGGCCGCGAAGGCCTTTTCCATGGACTCAACTTCGCTCTGCGCGGTAACCATAATGATTGGCACTGCCGAGAACTCGCGGATGTCTGCAACCAGCTCGATGCCATTGCGGTTTGGCAGCTGAATGTCCATGAGAATGACGCTTGGCTGCTCGGCCTTGACCAGTTCTACAACCTTGGCGCCGTCGCCCTCGCTGATTACATGGAACTCGGCACGAGTCAACGCGCTTTCCATCTGCGTGCGCAGCGCAACGTCGTCTTCGACGACCATGATCTTGTTAGTCACCCGTCAATCCTGCCTTTTTGTAACGGTAGAGGTCAAACTCTAGTAACGGTAGTGGTCAACCTTGTAGGGACCGTGCTTGTCAATTCCCAGGTACGCGGCCTGCTCGTCGGTGAGCTCGGTTAGCTTCACGCCGAGGGCGTCGAGGTGGAGTCGGGCCACCTTTTCGTCCAAGTGCTTTGGAAGCACGAAAACTCCGAGTTCGTAGTTGGCGCGGTGAGCGTAGAGCTCGATCTGGGCCAAAACCTGGTTGGCGAACGAGTTGCTCATTACGAACGAAGGGTGACCGGTAGCGTTGCCGAGGTTCATTAGGCGGCCCTCGGAAAGAATCAGCACGCTGCGTCCGTTTGGCAAGCGCCACTCGTGCACCTGAGGCTTGATCTCAATCTTCTGAGCGCCAGCAATCTTCTCGATTCCCGCCATGTCGATCTCGTTGTCGAAGTGACCGACGTTGGCCACGATGGCCTGGTGCTTCATCTTGAGCAAGTGGTCGGCGGTGATGATTCCGGTGTTACCGGTGGCGGTCACAAAGATGTCGCAGTCACCGATGACATCATCGATGCGAGCCACCTGGAAGCCATCCATGGCTGCCTGGAGGGCACAGATTGGATCGATCTCGGAAACGATTACGCGAGCACCCTGGCCACGGAGCGCCTCGGCGCTGCCCTTACCCACGTCTCCGTAGCCTGCCACGAAGGCAACCTTTCCACCCATGAGAACATCGGTGGCGCGGTTGATGCCGTCTGGCAG